>CAYFZV010000060.1:3493-6470 GCA_964347735.1 uncultured Gammaproteobacteria bacterium | reverse complement strand
GCTTTGGAGGTGGGCATTTTGAAGTTCACTTTGACCGCCTTCTTTTGGGCAGCGCGGTCGAGGAAGTGGACTTCCCCGTGCTCGCGACCGTAGTCATAGACTTCTTTCGTTACCTTTACGTCTTGAAGGCAGTAGTCTCGCAGCTTATCGAATTCCCCTTTGCGGAAATATTCGAGAGCCTGAAGGCCGGACCCGCTCTTGCCGATGCCGAGCGTCGCCTGTGCTACGGCGTCGAGCTTGAGTCGGAAGCCGAGACTGGCGGTAATCACTTCGAGAAGATCCAGGCTCGGAAAGGTGAGGAAATCGCCGGGATAATAACTGTTCATCACCGGATAATCGAATCCTTTGGTGTTGTAGCCGATGATACGGTCGGCGCGTTCGAGACGCGGCCACAAGTTCGGCAGCTCGTGCTCGAGATAACTCGCGTATTCGTCCGTCTCGTAGTAGTAGACGCCGATCAGCGTGATCTTCGGCATGACGCCGTTCGCGCCGATCAATCCATCCGTCTCGATATCAAGCACGACTTCCTTGGACATACGCTGGCGGTGTGGATAATTCCTGAAGGTGCCGACAGTATAACAGATCAACTTTTCAGGCGAAGCAGCTCTTCGGGTGCAATCGTACCGGCCAAAGCCTTGCGGACACCGTCCTCCATGAGCGTCGCGCGACGCCGTTCAGGCGCCGTGAGATCCATCAGCTCGAAAAGACCGATTTGGCCGCGATGTCCTGTGGTCCGGCAGGCTTCGCATTTTTCGCCGCGTGTGATGACGGCCGCACTTTTTGTGTCGAAAAATTTCCGTGCAAGCGACTTCGGCCAGCCGGTTGAAAGTGCCTCGTTCAAGGTCAGCGTTTCACGGCGGCGGCAGTCGGCACAGACGCGCCGGGCCAAGCGCTCCGTCAGCACGCCTGTGAGCACGCCGGCCGCACGTCGGGGCTCGACGCGCAGATCGAGCAGACGCATGAGCGCTTTCGAAGCGGTGTCCGCCTCGACCACGGCGATCACGAGACGGTGCTCGGCGGCGGACATCGCGATCGCCGCCGTTTCCTCGTCACGCAACGCGCCGAGACCGATCACGTCCGCGCCGCGTGCCAAAGCGCTGCGCAGGAGCGAAGAAAAATTCCTGCTCGCAGGCGCATCCGCTTCTTCCTGATCGATGCCGGGCAGGTCCGCTTCACCACGATCTTCGATCAACGCCACGTGATCGCGCCATGCGGAAACCGTCTCAAGCAGCGCGTGCAACGTCGTGGTGAGACCGGATCGGCGCGGACCGGCGATCAATAGTAGGCCCGATCGGCGCTTCAATACACGCAGAAGCAGCGCACGATGATCTTCAGAGAAGCCGAGTTCCATAAAACCCGGCCGTTCCGGTCGGAGGCGCAGCAGCGCTTTTTCCCCTTCGAGCACGGGGACGACCGACAAATGACCCTCTGCAGACGCGTGGTCCACAGCGCGACGGAGCAGACCCTCCTGCGCGGCGACAGGAGCGTCTTCGCGCAGATGGGCCAACTCTTTCAACCGCGTGATAAAGGCCACATGCGTTTCTTTCGAATGCCGGAAAAGCTCGTGTACGAGTCCGTCGCGCCGCATGCGCACGGATGCGCCCTGGTTGTTCGGCTCGAGGATAAGTTCGGAAGCGGACGCGGAGGCGGCCTCAAACAAAAGGAGGTCGACCGCCTGGTCGATCGATGATTCTTTCAAAATGTGATATGGAATCGGCACAGGTCCTCCTTCCCGTGCGGCTCAATGAGCCGTCACGGGTTTCCGATTCGTTCGTTCACTTTCTTCAAAACGGCGTCCAGTGAATAGTTCGCCTTCACCAGGAAATCGAATGTTCCCAGCGCCATGGCTTCCGCCACTTTGTCGCCCGAGCTCAAGTTCGTGAGAATAATGACCGGAATGGCGCGCAGGCGGTCGTCGGCCTTCATCTGATGCAGCACGGAAATGCCGTCGATTTTAGGCATGATGAGGTCGAGCAGCACGAGATCTGGCGTCTCGGCTTTCAGAACGACCATCGCTTCTTCTCCGTCGGCCGCGGCTTTTACGCCGTAACCGGCATGTTCGAGCTTGCTTTTGAGCGCCCGCTGCATGCTCTGTTCATCCTCGACAATCAATACGGTTTTAGCCATGGGGAAAACGGATGACTTATGCCGACAGTGTACCGACAAAGAACGGCCAGAACAAGCCGCCTACATCGCCGCGCGGCGCGGGAGCGTAACGGTGAAAATCGAGCCGCCCCCCTCCGCTTCGCGGTACTCGATCGTGCCGTCATGGGCCGCGACCAGGAATTTGGCGATATATAGGCCGAGGCCGGAGGCGTTGGGGTTCAGGTCCATGGCCTGTTTGGCGCGGAAAAACCGCTCAAAAAGATTGGCGCGATCGGGATCGGAGATGCCGATGCCGGAATCACGGACACTGATCGAAACGGCGTCTTTCGTCGAATGGATGTCGATGTCGATGCGACCCCCGTCCGGCGTGTACTTGATCGCGTTGTCAATCAGGCGGTTAAAAACTTTTTCCATCCGGCCGGCGTCCACGAACAAGGGCGGCAAGTCTTCATGCGCCCGAAGCGCAAGCGTCTGCTTACGCAACTCGGCGCTTCTGGCGAATTCATGCATGACCTTGCCGATGACCTCGGCGATATCGACGGACGTCTTTTCGAGCCGCAGGGCGCGTTGTTCAATATCGACCGCGAGCAGCATGTCGTCGATAATCGACAAGCTGACCATCAGGCTCTTGTAGACCTCTCGGAGCAAGTCGCTGGCTTCCGGCGCGAGCGGTCCCGCGTCGCCCGAGAGCAGCAGATCGAGGTTCCAACGCATCGCGTTCATCGGCGTGCGCAGCTGATGCGAAGCGACGGTCAGGAATTTAGACTTGATCTCGTCGGCATTACGCTGGCCGCCGTAGTGAATCTTCAACTCGGTGATCTCCCGTTCGCTGGTGACGTCGCGAATGACCCACAGGCGCCCGGCGTACGTG
>CAYFZV010000060.1:0-3483 GCA_964347735.1 uncultured Gammaproteobacteria bacterium | reverse complement strand
GTCCTCGAATGGATGAGAGATCGTCTCGTGGTAGGAGATTGCGTCGGCGAACGCGTGCGACCACTCCCTCTCGATGTCCTGCAGCGGGCGGCCGATGACTTCGGCCGGAGGCAGGCCGAAAAAAATTCCGAAGGCGCGGTTCGCCAGGCGCACATGACCGTCTTCGGCGATGTACAACCACGCATTCGACGACGCGTCAAAAACAGCGGCGAGCAGGCTCTCGTCAACCAGCAGTCGTGAAAGTGGTTCGACAGCTTTCATGGAGTGCGTTTACTTGAAAAACGTTTTCGCGGTTTCCCAAAGCTCGGGATGCCCGTGCAAGGTCAGCCAGTACCACCATTCGACACCCCACAAATAGATATCCGACGCTCCGACAGAAGAAGCGAAGCGGACATTCTCGCGCAGCCGCGCAGGGTTCATCTGCGCGAGCTGTTCGTCGATCGGCGTCTCTTCGACGGGCTTGCGGAACCATGGCTCGGCCTGGAGTTCGCTGACGACGACATGCTTGATGATCGGCCTGATAAGGTGCATGCGGTCGGCATAATACTGCGGCGTGACCGGCCAGTAGAGCGCGCCGAACTCGCCGTTCCAGACCAGGCGGTACAAGCTGATGCCCAAAACGTCCGCCAGCGCGCCCGCACGGGTCCAGGTTGACATTTCTCCGCTCTCGGTCACCATGACCGGCCGGGTGTCGGCCGCGCGCACAAGCGCGATTTCTCGTTTCAAGAAGGCGGGGTCGGGTTCCGGACATTTGCCGAAGTGGAAAAGCGGTTCGTTCTCGACCTGCCACGTCTTCACGGCCGGGAAACTCTTGAAATGCGCGATCTCGGCGGCGAGGAATCCGAGCACCTGTTCATTTTGCGCATCTTCCGACAGGGATGCGGCCCACGTTGGCACATGGCATTCAGGCCAGCGCGGCGTTTTGCGCCCGATCACGAGAATCACCTCGGCATTCCGCTTGGCAGCCTCATCCAACATCCAATCGACCTCCGACCAATCATATGTTCCCTTCATGGCTTCGACGGCATTCCAATAGACCGGCAGGCGGAGCTTGCGTACGCCGAGATCGTCGAGCATCGCGATATACGCCTGTTTCCAATCAAGACCGTACTCTTTCGCATGCAAGGTCGAAAACGTCACGCCGAAAACGGGAGCGCGCGGCGGCAAACGCGTCGCGCGCTGCCATAACAGCAAAACGGCGCATGCGACGACACCGATCACCAGCATTCCGATCGCGCGTGAGCGAAAACGGAACATGTCAGACGATCAACGGGAGTTTGGCGAGCTCGACTTCGTGACCCGTGATGATCTGTTCGATGCGATACGTCCCGTGCGTCGGCGCTTCGATATAGCCGTTCCAAGCCATGCGCGCCAAACCGCCGGACTCGACCCAATCGAACAACCACTCGCTCGTATACTTCGGATCGCCTTGCGGTACGCCGCCGCCGACGTTGCGCAGCCACATCTCGTTGAAGATCTCCTGCGAGCCGATCGGCGGAGAAATCACGATAGGCAGGCCGACACCCGCATAGAAGGAAAGCTCGCTCGGCTTGGTCCAGAGCACGTCCGTGTGGCGCAAAAGCTGATCGAACTTCTGAAAATACGTCGGTCGGTCGTGGTAGTAGAGAACACGCACGTGTCCGCCCAAATCCGCGCCGAGGCCGAGTTCGACCAGCGCTTTCCGGAAATAGTGGGCGACTTCTTTTTTCGTGCCGGCGACAAGATTCAGCAGGATTTGGCCGCGGCGGATTTTTTCACGTAAGCTCTTGGCGATCGTGATGCCAAGTTCGCGTTGGGCGCCCGCGCCGCCGACCGCGAAGGTGAGCGTCAGTGGGTGCGTCGGCACGCGCGCACAATTGGCAACGCCAAGCGTCGCTTTCAACGTTTCCTCGTATTTCCTATAAAAGATCCCGTTCGGATCGAGATGGCAGATGCGTTCCCCCAGATCCTTACGGATCGTTTCGACATTCGCGCCGCCGATCAGCTCCTTTGAAAGCGGAAAGCCGGTGAGATAAATATTTTCCGGCGCAACGCCGTAGAGCTTGAGGCGCTCGACGACGCGTCCGTTCGAGGCGAAATATTTGATACGGCTGCGCTTCGGATCCTTAGCGACCCATGCCCGGCTGATGTCGGCATCCGTCGTGATGAGATAAATGTCTTCAGGATAATCGAAGACATCGGCGGCGAAGGCTGGCAAAGGGAACGTGCAGATCATCGGGATCTTCCGCTTGCTGCGCAGCGTTTCGATCAGGTCGCGGCCCAGTCCCCGCTTTTCAATCAAGTAATACTGCTCGAGCACCTGAATGCTCGGCCTCGAAAGATCGCGGCGCGGATAGAACGAAGGGATCTGTTGGAAACGATCGAACGTGTTCCAAATGAACTCGCCGAGGATGGGCACGGCCTTGAAACGCGAAATGGCCTCATAGGCGCTGCGCGTCGCGCGCCAGAGTTTTTTATCCTCCTCTGGAATGCCGGGGTAATTGTTCGCGACGATCACGTCTCCGTACGCCAAATCCTTGATCGCGTTCGAAGCGCGCTCATGGCCGTAGCCCATGTCGACCGTCACGACCCAAGCTTTGCGGTATTGATGTTCAGGCATAGTCAACGTTCGTTCAATGCGACGGCGGTTGCTCCCCCGCCCGAAGTTTCCCGAAAGCTGGCGACCAGCGGATGCGTCGCCAACACGCGGTGAAGCGCCTCGCGTAAACGCCCCTCCCCTTTGCCATGCACGATGCGCACGCCGCGCTCGCCGCGCGCAAAAGAGGCGTGCAGCAGGCGTTCCGCCTCTTCGAGCGCCTGGTCGGCACGCAAACCGTGCAGATCCGTTTCCGGCACGGCGCCGCCGGATTCGGCCAGGAACAACAGGCCTTCAAGATCGCCGGGACTCGTCATGTCCCCAGTATAACAAAAAAAGCGCCGCAGTGTGACTGCAGCGCGGGAGAACGGTCCGTCAGGGCGAGAAAATCTCGTCGACGGATGTGGCGTGTTTCGAGAGCGTCGGAATCGACGACGTGGACACGCCGATGTAGCGAAGGATCGTGGGAACGGTGTCGACGAGGAGGATTGCGGGAGTGATCGAGCCAGCTCGTATGGGAGCCAGATCCGACCGTCCTGCGATCTCATGGCCTTTCTTGATACCGGGACCAACAGCGATCCATGGAACAAGACGATTGTCGTCATCATTGTGGCCGTGTTCGTACGGCCTACCGTTCGGACGCCAACCGGGCTTGCCGCCGTGATCGGACGTGACGATCAGCACGGTCGAGGGGCTGCTGCTTGCGGCATTGGCACGATCGATACAATCGCGTACCTGTTGAAGTTGATCGTCGATCGTCGAGGCTTCGCCTACCTGTTGTTCGGAGAGCCAGCCGTGAGCATGTCCGGCATGATCGATCATCTTCAGATGCAGCACGACGAGGCGTGTCTTATCATCCTGCACGGCGGCGCAACCGGTCGAGACGACCTGCTGCGTATCGTTCGTGC
>CAYFZV010000059.1:0-6727 GCA_964347735.1 uncultured Gammaproteobacteria bacterium | reverse complement strand
CCCTCCACCTGGACAAAGGACCAATTCCATGATCAAGATGCTCCTTGGCGACACCCTCCCCGAAGTCCGCGCGCGCCTCAAGACCACCAACCATGGTCTCCTGATCCGCGCCGCACTCCCCATCGCCGTGCTCGCAAGCATGGTGATGGCCAACAACTTCTGATCTTTCTCGGGAACGTTCTCATACGTTCCCTTCAGCCTCCGCCGCCCGCGCAATCCTGCCGGACGTCGAAGCCCTGAATGGCTGTGTTCGTTGACCACACGATGGAGATTTCCCATGTCCGCTTTACGCGTTGTCACCGACTCTGATGTCGAAGCTGCACGGGAGAAACGCCCGAGTCGCTCGCCGGAAATGCTCTTCTGCAAGATCTCCGGGCTGCTCGCGACCGTCTCGCATCCCTCGACGAGCGTCCTGCTCATCGCGATGGCCGCGTACGGCGCGTTCCGCCGCTTCGGCGCTCTGCGCAAGCTGTTTCCCCAGGATGCGTCGCGCAGCAAAGTGATCACCGAGCTGAACCATGTGTTCAGCTTCAGCGATCGCATCACCAACGACCGTAACGGCAATATGCTCTTCATCGACGAAGAGGAAGAGCTGATGTTCGTTGTCAGCAGCAAGGAGCCCCTGCTTCTCACCGTCTACGACAGGCGCAAAACCGTCGTGTCCCTCACACCCCAACCAGGAGAACGCCCTTGACCGATGCCCATTTCCGAATGCAGTACTCAATCGTCGTCGGTGTCTTCATCGCCCTCACCTGCCTGATGACCGGCTGTACGGTCTACGTCATCCATGACGCGGGCTTGTCCGCCGCGGACAGCATCAGCCAGCACAGGATGAAACCCGCGCCCAAGACCCCTCCGGTGCGTCCCGCTCCGACCCGATACTCCCACCCGATCGCTCTCAACCCCTAGCGTCCAGAAGACGCAAAGGCCCCAGCATCCATTGATGCAGGGGCCTTATTTGTTTGCGTCAGGACTTGCGGATGATCTTGTCGATCAAGCCGTATTTCTTGGCTTCTTCGGCCGACATGAAGTTGTCGCGGTCGGTGTCTTTGTCGATCTTGGCAAACGGTTGCCCAGTCGCGGCGGCCAGGATGCGGTTCAGATCGTCCTTCATTTTCAGGATGCGTTCGGCGCGGATCTTAATGTCGGAGGCCTGGCCTTCGGCGCCGCCGAGCACCTGGTGGATCATGATCTCGGAATTCTGGAGGGCGAAGCGCTTTCCCTTCGCGCCGCCCGCGAGCAGCACGGCGCCCATCGAAGCCGCCATGCCGACGCAGATCGTCGAGACGTCCGGCTTGATGTAGTTCATCGTGTCGAGGATCGCGAGACCCGCCGTGACGGAACCGCCCGGAGAGTTGATGTAGATCTTGATGTCGCGGTCTTTGTCCTGGCTTTCCAGGAAGAGGAGCTGCGCGATCACGATGTTGGCGATGTGATCGTCGATGCCGTCGCCCAGGAAAATGATGCGGTCCTTGAGCAGGCGCGAATAGATGTCATACGCGCGCTCGCCGCCCGGCGTCTTTTCGATCACCGTCGGAATCAGATAGTTGTTCTGCGGAAACGAATTGATAACGTAGGGGTTGTTCATACTTTTAAAGTATATCGTCTGCGCGCTTCTTTGACAAAGACGCGCCGCGGGCATAGTCTCTTCCTGTCCAAATGGAGGCGGTCATGAGAGCACCCATCGAGCTGTATCCGTACCTGCATGCTGTCGAAACGGGATTCCGAGAGCGAACGCACGATCAGAAATTGTTCAGGGGTTGGTCTGAAACCTTTGAAAGGCTGACTCCTGACGATCTGGGCCTGACGATCAACCGCGCTCACCTGTGTCATGCGGCAGCTATGACGCTGCTGCGATGCGGACACGGCTTCGTCGCGATCCACGATTGCGTGCTCCGCCTTGGCATCTGCGATGATCCACCCATGCTCGCGAGCGCGCTCAAGGTCGCCGTGGAACACATCATGTATCCCGACGGCGACGGCCCTCATGACGAATGGGAGTGGCAACGCAATGCGTTCCTCAAACGCTACGCCTTGCAAGCCGGAAATTCTCTCTGGTTGGAATGCCGTAACGCGATGCTGCGGGAAAAGAACAACTCCCCGGCCTTTCGCGCGAGACGTCCGCATGAACACTTCGAATACTGCGTGACGCTTAAAAACGCACAGCCGGGAACCCAGACGGACGATGCCGACGATTGGGGCCAGCTGATGGGTTCCGTAGAAGCCATGCACGTCGTCCTGACCGGCCTCGCGAAACTGCCGGCAGACAACGTAGGCTGGGCGCTCATGGCGCTCATTCGCTACAACGCCGGACTGAAGTACGACTTCACGAGAGATCTCGGACGGCTCCGCGACATTGTCGCGCTGGTAGCAGAGGTCGAACTCGCAAACGCATAAGCCCCCGACACCAGATCGAGGGCTTTTTTAAATCGCCGGCAGGTCGAATTGAGGGCCGAGGTCCTGCTGAACGACCCAGCCGTTCGGATGCTCGATGATCACGCCGTCGACCGTGAAGCCCGCCGCTTTGCGGTGGCCTCCTCCGCCATACGCTTTGGCCATTTCGGCGACGTCGGTGTCCGTCGCGCTGCGATAGCTGCCTTTCACGCGGTTGCGCCCCAATTCTTTCAAGACCAACACAACGTCGGCTTGCAGTAGATGATTCAGGAAGTTCGAAAGGCCTTCGACATGCTCGTCCTCGACCGGATGGTCTTGGAAATCTTTTCGAAACAGCACGGTCGAAGCGAGTTTCTTTTCCGGATCCCAGCGCAGGCGCTCGAGCGCGCGGCCCCAGAGCTTGAGCGCGTCGAACGGCTTGTTGCGCATCAGACGGCGCGTAATGTCGCGAATCGAAACGCCCTTCAGCAGAAGCTCCGACGCGATTTCAAGGCTCTTCACGGTCGTTGCCGGATTCGAGAAGTTCGAGGTGTCGGTCAAAAGTCCCGTCATCAGGCAGATCGCCATCGGCCGCGTGATCTCCTCCTCGTTGTCGTCGAAAAATTCGTGCACGACTTCGGCGGTCGATGACGCGTCGGTAATCACCAGGTTGCTGTCGCCGAAGAGCGTGTTGGTGACATGGTGGTCGAAGTCCACGATGAACGGACGTTTCGGCATGGTCTGCACAAATTCATCGATGCCGGCGTATTTCAGATCACCCGCATCGAAGACGCAGACCATGTCGACTGCTTCATCCTGGAAAACTGCGGGGTCACTCTTCACTTCTTTGATGCGCGGAAAGTAGGCGTAAGCCGAGGCCGGCTCATCCGCGCAGAACGCATGCGCCTCGCGCCCCTGGTCGCACAACCAGTTGTACACCGCCATCATCGCGCCGAGCGTATCGCCGTCGGGTTTTCTATGCGAAACCAAAATCGGCTTACGTGCGGCGGAAAGCTTTTGGAAAATATGCTGGGAAACAGCTCGGTGGTGCATATGGCCAATTACCGTACGGAAAATAAAAAACCCCGTCAAGGTTCGACGGGGTCAACGGATAACGCTGATGCGGACGGGACCGGTGCCGGTACCGAAGACAGCGTGCGGGAATCGGGCATGGACCATGACTTTTTTACAGGAGATCTCGACGCCGCAGTCGACGTATGCGGACCAGGCCTTCCGGATGAACGCGTGATCATCTTCGCTGAAGAACAATCGGTTTGTTCTGCCCGGATCCCTTTTGCGCGGTCGCTCACGACCGAACGCGAAGTCGATCAAGGCCTGGCTCTCTTCGGTCAGTGCGCCTTCCGCATCGCACATGCTGCGTGCGACGACGATCTGCGGTACGGCATCGAGCTCTTTGGGTGCGGCGCCGTCCGTCGTGCGGTATCCCTCGGCGGTTTTCATCAAGCCGTCGCCGCCGAACGGTTGGAAGCTGGCTTGATACGGCCAGGCTTCGATCATGCATCGATGCTCGGCGATATCGACCTGCGATTTGAGATCGACCATCGCCGCCTTCATAACGAGTTCCGTAGTGGCGTCATAGAACTTCCAGTGCGCTTCCCCCGGCAAACCCGAAACGAGGCGCGCTTTCGGATCCCGGGCTTTCACGGCCGCTGCCAAGTCGCGCAGCATGCGGAAGCCTACATCCATGACGTGATGGAAATCGTATTGCGGCCCTTCAGCCGCGACGACATCATGCGCCTGCGTGGACGTGATGAAGCGGATCATGAATCCCCCTGCTCATAGCGTTTGGAGTCGCGGAGGTACCGGCAGATGCGCATCGGACCTTCTCCTTTGCCGAACGCCTCGTGCGGAAAACGCACCATGATCGCCAGGTCATCCGTTTCGGAATCGTAGAGATCCCAGGTGATGCCGTGCGACAGGAATCCGTTGAGCGTTTGGATGAGGAAGTCGTAATGCAGCTCGTCGAACGGATCGACCATGCCGCGACGCATCATCACCATCATGACGGGTGTCGGATCGAGCTCGTCCCAGTTGAGGTCGCGATCCGTCAGGCAGTTCTTGACCGTTCCATGCAGGCAATCGAAGCCGAGCAGGTACAGGTCCGTCATGAACGGTCCGAACCGCACTTCGCAGCTGAACATCGTGACGTCAAACCTCGTCAGCTTGCACTCGTCGAAGGCGTACGTGATCTGCGCGTAACTATCTTCATCGAACGCCCGCGCTTCGTCGTCGAAAGCAAACATGAACTCGGGCGGCTCGCTGTTGGGAAAACGTATCATCGCGCGGCCGAGCAGCGCTCGGAGGATACCCAACGCGGTTTCGCTCACCTTGGCGAGGTCGAACTTTCTCCCGTCGGCAATGACCGTGTCATCGTCGAGCTCTCGGAGTTTCTTGAGCACGGTTCCTCCTTTGTCTAAGGTACCGCCCACAGCATCGCGTTCGCGGCTTGAAACGTCAAGGATTCCCAGGTACTTTGGAGAGGCATTAGCCGACTTTCCCCATGTATCTCCAGCGTATCGAAATGCAGGGTTTCAAGACGTTCGCCAACCGTACTGTTTTGGAATTTCTGCCCCCGAAAGAAGGCAACCGCGGCACGACCGCGATCGTCGGCCCGAACGGCTCCGGCAAGTCGAACATCGCCGACGCCGTCCGATGGGTGCTCGGCGAACAGTCGCTCAAGCTCCTGCGCGGCAAGAAATCCGAAGACGTCATTTTCAGCGGCTCCGAAAAACGCTCGCGCTCCGGTTTCGCCGAAGTTTCTTTGGCGCTCAACAACGAAGCGGGCGGCAACGACATCGAGTACCCGGAAGTCGTCATCACGCGCCGCATCTACCGCGACGGCGAATCGGAATACCTCATCAACAAAAACAAGGTGAAGCTGCAGGAAGTCATTCTGCTTCTCGCCAAGGCCAACTTCGGCCAGCGCACCTATTCGGTGATCGGCCAGGGCATGATCGATGCGATTCTCGTCGCCTCGCCGAAAGAGCGCAAGGAATTTTTCGACGAAGCCGCCGGCGTGAAGCAGTATCAGTTGAAGCGCGAAGCCTCCGTTCGCAAACTCGACGCTTCCGATGAAAATTTGAAACAAGCCGAACTCATTCTCGCCGAGATCGAACCGCGCATGCGCTCCCTTTCGCGCCAAGTGCGCCGCCTGGAAGAACGCGCCGCGTTGGAAAAAGAGCTCCAGGAACTTTCGATCCTCTATTTCGGCACGCAGTGGAAGCAGATCAAGCTCGAAATGTCCGCGATCGACGCCAAGACGAAAACCGTCGATGAAAGCCGCAAGGCCAAGGAAAAGGAAATCGAAGCCGTCCGCGCCGAACTCGCGGGAATGGAAACGGAAGAAACGAAATCCGACGGCTTGATCGCGCTCCAGAAGGAATATGAAAAGGAAATGGAGAAGCGCAACGCGCTGCGCGAAAAGGAAATCCAGCTCAAGAACCAGATCCGCATGGAGCAGATGAAGGCGCAGGTCGCAAACGCGCCCGCCTTGCCCATGCCGCTCCCCCGCATCGTCGAAGAAGTCTCGGCAATTTCGGAGCGCCACGACGAGCTCGTTGCTTCGATCATGAACGCTGAAACGCTCGAGCAGGCACAACACGCCGCACAGGAGCTCGAAAAACTCGGCAAGCAGATTAACGAACTCCTTTCAGAACTGAAAGAACCTGGTCATAAGGGTAAACAGGAAAAGAAAGAGCCCGTCGTGCCGGTCGCGATGCAGAAGGAACTCGAAGAAACGCTCGTCGCCATCGCCTCCATGGGCAAGGCGCTCACCGATCTCCAAGGCCAAATGCAGCGCTGGGGCCAGGAAGAATCCAAGAAACGCGGCGCTTTCTTCGACATTCAGCGCAAAATGCAATCGCTTCAAAGCGAGCTTTTCGAGCTTGATCGCCACCTCTCCGACCACCGCGTGGAGCGCGCACGCATTGAAACCCGCAAGGAAACCGTCGAACGCGAAGCCAAGGAGATGATGGGTGACGCTGCCATGGCCGCGCTCTCCGCCGAACCGAAAGAGAAGGTCGACGCGCTCGCGCTCTCCCCTCGCCTCCACCAACTGCGCACCCAGGTCGCCGCGATCGGCTCGATCGACCAGGCCGTCGTCGATGAATACAAGGAGATCAAGGATCGTTTTGACTTCCTCTCCGGCCAGGTCGAAGACCTGCACAAAACGAAAGCCTCGCTCGTCTTGATGATCGAAGAACTCGACGGACTCATCAAGAAGCAGTCGGATGTTTCTTTCCGCCGCATCAATCAGCACTTCGGAGAATTCTTCAAGCAGCTTTTCGACGGCGGCACCGCTTCGCTTGAGAAGATCGAACGCGAAGAGGAAGAA
>CAYFZV010000058.1:0-7038 GCA_964347735.1 uncultured Gammaproteobacteria bacterium | reverse complement strand
CATGGATCGTGCGCAACTTAGGAAGCTCGTCGAGGAGTTTCACGAGGAGTTCGGAGAGGTGGAGCGGGACGATAAAGTCGTGTGTCGCGCCGGGTCACTTCCCGACGGCGTGTGTGACTTTGGTGACGTGCCAGTATTTCTTGCTGGTGGGAGTACGTCCGCGATGTGCGGCTCGCAAGAACATGCGCAAGCGCAGTATCGTGGGTACAAGGCCGGCGAAGAGGCCTTGCTGATCGACTACATTATCATCGGTCCGGAACACTATGATGCTCCCTGGTTCGTAGACCGACTCGGGGAAACGTTGCTGGATTTTCCCGCCGAGTTCAAGGGCGTGAAGGTCTATTACCGGGAGAGCAGTTCTGCTCGTGCCCTTCGTCCCGCCGGCGGCTAATGAATGCCACGGCGTTTTTCTTATCTTGACATTTTGCCGATTCTCGCCTATATTTCCGCCGTCGCTTCTTGAGCAGAAGAACACAACCTGTGATGGTCATGGGACGTCCTTCTGCGGAGCGCAGGAGGAACGGACATGGCTGTTGCCAACGTGGAGGTGTGCCCGTGGTGTAGATGTCATCCGGTAACCGTTCGCGGTCCCTGGAACGAACCGACTTGCCGACCGTGTCTCGCGACCGTTCGTGCGGTCCGATGCCGGTGCGGCACGCTCACTGAGCCGTTCATGGGCCTCTATGAGGTCTTTCCGAACGGTGTCGTGCGATGCTGCCACTGTCTGGGCAGCGTCCGCTGCGGCATCGCACAGTGCGAAGGCTGCGACGTCTGCTGTGATCCGCAACCGAACGTCGATGTGGCCTGCCATTGGTGCGGCACGATCGAGTGCGCGCACGGCGCTTGTCTTGCAAGCTTTCTCGATACGCCCGATGTGTAGACGCCTGTTCCGGGCGTCTTTTTATTGACATAAACGCCTATTTTGTCTAAGGTGCGCCCATCGAAAGAGAGGAATCGATGCCACCGCACCTCAGACCTTTAGATACGGCCCCGGCACTTCTACAATCGGTGCAGAAGCTCTACCGAGCGGCACGTAAAGCACGCATGCGTGCCTATGAGCGCTACTCTGGCTTCGCGGTCGGCGCGGCGGTCATGACCCGCAATGGCCGCATCTTCACCGGCGTGAACGTCGAGGGTGTCGATTACGACGTGACGCATGCGGAGGAATCGGCCATTTCAGCCATGCGCTTAGCGACCTCGGAACCGCCGAGCATGATCGTCGCAGTCGGGGGCAAGGCTGATGTCCGTCCGGAGGATGCGCCCATCATTCCGCCGTGCGGCAAATGCCGCCAGAAGATCTACGAATGGATCATCGGCGATCCACAAGCCGATATCGATGTCATCGTGAGGAATCCAGAGACGGGCGAGATCGTGTTCTGCTCCATCCGCGAACTCCTGCCGCTCTCGTTCGGCGGGTAGACGCCTCCCATAGGCGTCTTTTTCTTTTGCACACCCAACCTTGATCTCGGTTCAGTTTTTTGATATCTTAGCCCTTGTACTCGGACGTCGTCCGGGGAATCTCCGGAGGGGTTTCTCTCCAAAAGGAAGGTGAAGAATGACGGGACCTCCCGCTACGTTCAACGCCACGATCATCGCGCGCACGTGACAACATCGATCAACAAGGAACTCTTGTGAAGAGCATCCAGGCTCATTTTCTCTAGCTCTCCGCAGTGCGGAGCGCGCGTCCCCTATGTTTTGGGACACTTCTTACTAGCAGAACTCTCAACCCTCTCTTGAACCCCGCAGCTTCGGCTTCGGGGTTCAACTTTTTTAAGGCGGAAATGGCCTGTCATGGTCTATTGACAGTTTCCGGATGGTGTGATAGATTACCCCTTGTCTTCGGGATGAACCCGAGGTCGCTCATGGGAAGCGATCCCATCAAACCGCACCGTATATAGGAGCGTCCATGAAGGACCCCCCGCTGCACATGCAGCAGACCTCTTCATAGCTCTCACGTCGCCGGCTCGACCCGTGGTCGTGAAATCGTTGCGAGCCATCCTGCCCGCCACGCCTCACGGCCCAACACCCCGCCGTTCCACGGAGGAACAGTGAAATCGATCCAAGCGCACTTTGATGAAACCGCAGCGCGGGGCGCGCGCCGTCGAGGCTGAAAGGCCGCGGCACAGCGACACATCGCGAGTCACGTGATCTCTCTGGCTACATCTGCCGGCCATCACCGTCGATACGCCCATGGCGGTGGTGAGGTTTGATGATGGGAGAGATGACGGAATCGGTTCAGTACGATTCCTCGATGTGCACGCCCACCGTAATCCCCGTGGATAGAACGGCGGCACCACATCCCGAACACCTGACGCCATTCCAGGCAAGGCGTGAATCCTGGATGAAACAGCTCATTCGCCTTCTCAACAAAAGGTCCAACGTCCTGCGAAGGACACCGGACACTGCCACTCGCGTGGCACGAAGGCGCCGCAGAAGGCACCAGAACTCGGCACACAGAGAGCCGCTCCATCCTACGGAGCGGCTCTCAATTTTTTTCGGCACTTGATCAAAGTCGAAAAAAATGGTACACTGTCTTCAGTAAAGAAAGCGCGATCCTTCCACCTTGAGTACGCCATTGGACGGACCCGACTTTTGAATTGCGCGGGTCCGTTTTTGTACAAAAGAAAAACGTAAAATAAAAAGGTATGCCGACGTGCCAATGCCAAGGAGGAACGTGCGTGTGCGAAGCGATTAAGGTTCCTCCGAAACTTCCTTTCTGGAGGATGTACGACCGATCGATCCATTCGTTCGTCGCCTGGATGGCCATTTTGAACATGGCGCTCGTCGCTTCGCTGCCGATGGCCATGTACGCGGCCGAACCCCAACTGACCGCCAGCGCGACCGCGCCATCGGTCATCTCTGGCGTTGATGTCTGCATCCAGCGCTGCGAACTCGCGCGCAATCGCTGCACATCGACCTCGGCGAGCGGCACAGAGGAAAATCGCGCGCTTACATGCAATGCACACGCCAAGGATTGCTATGCCTTGTGCTCGATCGTGCCCAAACTCGGACTGCCCGCGCTTGTACCAAAAGACACGCTGAAAAAGCCGGAAACCCGTTCGGCCTCGTCTTCTTCCGAAGAAGCGCGCGCCAAGGTAGAGGCGAAGAAGAAATTGGATCTCGCGAAAAAGCGCGTCAATGAATTCTCGCGCAATCTCGCGTCAATTAAATTGAAAATCGCTCAACTTGAAAAGAAGGGCTTGAGCGCGCCGCCGGGTCTCAAAGACGCGGTCGCGGCCGGTGAGGCGTTGGTGAAGCAACTGAAAGCCGCCGCCACGCCGGAAGAGGTGCAGGCGATCGGCGACGTTCAAAGCATGATGGAAGCGATCGCAACGCAGTTGAAAACGGGGCTGGTCGCGCTTGAAAAAGGAAAAACCGCCTTGAAGAAGTTTGCCTCGATCGAGGCCCAACTGCGCGCGTTCGACCATCAGATCGCGACGATGAAGAAACTCTCCGGGAACAACGCGGCGCTTGCAACACAGATCGCCGACGTTGAAAAAGCTTTAGCCGATCTGAAAACAACGTATCGCCAGGCCCACGATATGATCGCGGCCGGAAACGTCGATGAAGGTTTCAAGCTCCTCGAAACCCAGGTACCGACACTCACGACCGCGTATAAAGAAGCGGTAAAGACGCTTTATAAGGCTCGTGCTGAAAAAACGAAATCATGAAATTTGGCTGTTTGGTCCTGGACTGGTAAGGTCGATGTAGACCATGAACGGAGGCGCCCATGCTTGATCCTTGGATCATTGAAGAGATCCTAAAGAAGGAAGAAGCGGAGCGTCGCCGTAAGGAACAGGAGAGCAATCAGCCCACTGTTCCTGCTGACGATCCGCGCGAAGACCCCGGACCGGAACGTCGTGATGGCGAACCGAAGCCGGGCTATGAAATGCCGAGCGAGAACGGCGGCGCAGAACCCGATACGGGTGAACGCGGCAGTGATACGTTCGACATCAACGGAGACATTGATATCAATCCCAAAAAGGATTGAAGCGACCCCGGCCTTCGTCGGGGTTTTTCTTTGCGAAATTGAGGTATTTGCCAAGCCAACTGATTCTCACGTAAGGTAACTTGAGTTCTTCAAAAGGGGTGGAGCCATGTTGTATCTGAGAAGTTTGCGGCCTGTCCTTATCCTCGCCTTGCTCCTTGGTGCATGCGGCCTCACCGGGCCCAATACCTTCCGCGCACGCGGAACGGTGCTGAATCCACTGTATGATCAGACCAAAGCCGACGCCGAGACGGGGCATCCGCCCCCGATCCTGATGATCCAGCGTAAGGAAACGCGTTCGCAGCAGGTCTCACACACGATCGTCGGACCATACCAAAAGCCAATGGCGCTTAAGGTGCTCGGCGAGTTCTGCGAGATCATTCCGCACATGGCCACGCCCGGTCGGCTGGTCTTCCAGTGCCTCCTCTACACCAACTACAAAGACGAGTTGGTCGATATGTCGTTCGGCTACGCGCTCAAGCTGCCTGACGGGCGGAGGATCCCCGGACGTATACATACCAAATACCCTGTTCGGAACCACACCGTTTCAGTCACTGGCGCGCATCGCCAGCCGTACATGCTTGTCCGCGACAAGCAGAACAAAACGGTGACGCAGTATACCTACATCCAGGAAGTTGAAAACGAGTTCCCTCTGTTCTCGAGGGGATTCAAGGTCATCTTCGAGGACAAGGATCTGCTCGACCTCAAGACGCCCGCTGTGACCTTAGTGATCGACGGATACCAGCGGCGCTGGATCTACCAGTTCGATTTCACAAACGATCCTTCTACGGCCATGCGCTGGTGGGTCGAACACGTGCGATAAAACCCGGCACTTCCCGGGTTTTTTCTTTACGGCCTCTCTTTCGCAAAGGGAAGGATTCCGTTAGGGTAAAGATATATGTGCGGCATTATCGGCTACATCGGAATGCGCCCGGCCCTGCCGATCCTGATCCGCGGGCTACGGTCTCTCGAATACCGAGGCTATGATTCGGCCGGCTTGGCGACGCCGGAAGCGTCCGGACTCCGCATCACCAAGGCGGCTGGGCGCATCGACCGTCTGGTCGAACGGACGGAGGCGCTGGTCGATACGGGCGCGACGATCGGTATCGCGCACACGCGCTGGGCTACACACGGCGCGCCGACCGAAGAAAACGCCCATCCGCACGCCGACTGTGCGGGAAAGATCGCCGTCGTGCACAACGGCATCATCGAGAATTTTACGGAGCTGAAACTCTGGCTTGAAAAAAGCGGACATCTTTTTGTTTCGGAAACGGATACGGAAGTGCTGGCGCATCTCATCGAGGAGTACTACGAGAACGATCTTTCCGAAGCAGTGCGTTCCGCGCTCCGGCATTTGCGCGGCACCTACGGCATCGCCGTGCTGCACGCCGACCATCCGCGCGAGATCGTCGCAGCGCGTCTCGGCAGCCCGATCGTCATCGGAGTCGGGGCGGGGGAGATGCTCGTCGCGTCCGATCCTTCGGCGCTGATCGGCACGACGCGCGACGTGATCTATCTCGACGACGGCGAGATGGCGCGTCTCGATGCGTCCGGCGTGGCCGTGACCACGCTCCAGGCCGCGCCGGTCGACAAGACAATGCAGTCGATCGAGTGGTCCGAAAAGGAAATTGAGAAGGGCGGTTTCGCACATTACATGCTGAAGGAGATGCACGAGCAGCCCGAGACCCTGCGGGCGGCCATGCGAGGCCGGCTGGCTTCCGACGGCGCCGTCACGCTGGGTGTCTTCAACGACCTGCGGTCGGCACTTAAGGACATGCGCCGCATTCAGATCGTCGCATGCGGTTCGGCCTATTATGCCGGCTTGGTCGGGGCGCAGATGATTGAACGTTTGGCGAGGATTCCGGTTTCGGTCGACCTCGCTTCCGAATATCGCTATCGCGAGCCGGTCATGCCGGGACGAACGGCCCTCTTGGCCGTGAGTCAATCTGGCGAGACGGCCGATACGCTCGCCGCTCTGCGTTTGGCGAAGAACGCGGGCTTGTTGACGATGGGTATCGTAAACGCCGTGGGTTCCACGATCGCGCGCGAGGTCGACGCGGGCATCTACAACCATGCCGGTCCGGAAATCGGCGTCGCTTCGACCAAGGCGTTCGTGTCGCAATTGTCTGTCTTCCTCCTTTTCGCCTTGGCGCTCGGCCGCGAACGCGGTTTGCCGCCCGAGGAGGCGAAACGCATCGCCGCGGCGATTGAAACGCTGCCCATGCAGATCGAACGGCTGCTTCGTTCACGGCCGCAGATCGCGGAGTGGGCGTCGGAGATCGCAGAAAAATCGCACGTGATGTACCTAGGCCGCACGCTGCATCATCCGATCGCGCTTGAGGGCGCGCTCAAGCTGAAGGAAGTTTCCTACATTCATGCCGAAGGATACGCGTCCGGCGAGATGAAGCACGGCCCGATCGCCATGGTCGAAGCGGGCTTCCCGATCGTCGCGCTCGCGCCGCATGACGCCGTCTTTGAAAAAGTGAAAAGCAACTTAGAGGAAGTCCGTGCCCGCGGCGCCAAGACGTACGTTGTTACGACCCCGGAAGGCTTCCGGGGATTGGGCCGCGCGGCCGATACCGCGCTCGAAATCCCGACGACACACCCGCTCGTGCAACCGATCCTCTCCGTCATCCCGCTGCAACTCCTGGCGTATGAGACCGCCGTGGCGAAAGGCTACGACGTCGACAAGCCGAGGAATCTGGCGAAATCCGTCACGGTCGAATAATCTTCCCGCATGAAATCCATCGTCACGATCGGCGGCGGCACGGGACAGTTCACCCTTCTGACCGGCCTCAAAAAATACCCGGTAAAGCTCACGGCCGTCGTATCGATGGCCGATGACGGCGGTTCGACCGGCGTGCTTCGCGACGAGCTCGGCGTGTTGCCGCCCGGTGACGTACGCCAATGCCTCGTCGCGATTTCGGAGGCGGACACGATCGTTCGTGAGCTGTTCAATTACCGCTTTGACGCGGGCAGTCTCAAAGGCCACAATTTCGGCAACATCTTTCTTTCGGCGCTCGAAAAGATCACCGGCAACTTCGACGAAG
>CAYFZV010000057.1:5831-7271 GCA_964347735.1 uncultured Gammaproteobacteria bacterium | reverse complement strand
AAAAAGAAAAGCCGCTCGACATCTGTCGGGCGGTTTTGTTTCGGAGAACTTACGGACGAAGCGTGACAAAACGATCTTCGGCGAACCATCCGTTTTCAGAGTCGGTCCATTGAAAGATCAGTTTCCGCACGTCCAGATCGGCACGAAGAACCGGAACATGGCGGTATTCCCGCCCTCTGTTCATCCAGGTCCACGATGAGCGAAGGGCAACCATCCGGAATTCGCGCTGGAGATCGGGATACCTCTCGCCGAGCGCGAGCAGCTCCGCAATGGTGGCGGAGGATCGCCCCAACGACGCAAGCTCGTGCTCGACCTGCTGCGTGTTCAGCTTTTTGCCGAGCAGCACGAGATCGAACGCAACTTCGGTGATGTGCGTCCGTCCCCTGTTGGCCGGATCAGGCACCGCGAATCGCGGGAGTTGCGCGTTGAAATTGATGCGATCGTACTTGCCGGCGGCAACAAGGTCCCCGAGCGTTCTCTTTGGATCGATCTCGACGACGTAGGTTTTGATGTCCATGCGCCCCTCCCAACATCGTTGTGACATGAAGGGCCGTGCCCGTCAAGGCTGAAACCTTGACGAAAACCGGGCGAACGACTATCATCCAGGCACTAATCATTTAAGGCATGTGGGAGCCGAAAGGCGCCCGACCACACCTATGGGCAAGAAATATAAGGCCGCGTCCGCGCTCGTCGACTCGAAGAAAACGTATTCGACGATGGAAGCGATGGAACTGGCCAAGCAGACCTCGACGACGAAGTTCGACGGCACGGTGGAAGTCCACCTGCGCCTCGGCATCGACCCGAAGAAGTCCGACCAGCAGGTCCGCGGCACGGTTTCCCTCCCGAACGGCAGCGGCAAGACCAAAAAGATCGTCGCCTTCGTTTCCGCCGACAAAGAGAAGGAAGCCAAGGAAGCCGGCGCCGACATGATCGGCACGGAAGAGACGATCGCCGAGATCGCCAAGACCGGCAAGTTCGAATGGGACCTCGCGGTCGCCACGCCGGACATGATGCCGAAGCTGGCCAAGGTCGCGAAAGTCCTCGGTCCGAAAGGCTTGATGCCGAACCCGAAGTCCGAAACGGTCGGCACCAACGTGACCAAGATGGTCTCGGAACTCAAGAAGGGAAAAGTCGCCTTCAAGAGCGACGACTACGGCATCGTGCACACCGTCATTGGCAAAGTCTCGTTCGACGCCAAGGCGCTCGCCGAGAACTACGAGGCGCTGCTCGAAACCATTCGCAAGATCAAGCCGTCCTCTTCGAAGGGCGTCTACCTCAAGAACGTGACGGTCGCGACCACCATGGGTCCGGCCATCCGCACGATCTAAAAGAAAAAATCCTCCGACATCAGGTCGGGGGATTTTCGTTTTTCAGAGGATCGTCTTCGATCGGTTCCGGAACGGCTTGGGCCGCCTCGGCGGCTTTACGTTCGTCTTCGCG
>CAYFZV010000057.1:2114-5731 GCA_964347735.1 uncultured Gammaproteobacteria bacterium | reverse complement strand
CCCTCCAACCAGCGCCCTGCCTGGGACGACTACTTCATGAGCATCGCCAAAATCGTGGCGACGCGCGGCACCTGCGATCGCCTGCAGGTCGGTGCTGTGTTGATTAAAAACAACCGCATCGTGGCGACCGGCTACAATGGCGCGCCGCCCGGCATGGCTCACTGCGACGGTCCCGCCGGACACCTCATGGAAGACAACCATTGCATTCGCACGGTCCACGCCGAAGCGAACTGCGTACTCCAAGCCGCCGTCACAGGCGGAACGAGTACCCTAGGAACCACGCTCTACACGACGCATTCTCCCTGCTACACCTGCTACAAGGCCCTGGCGACCGCCGGTGTGAAACGCATCGTGGCCGGGGCGCAGTACCAATCCCCCGCGGTTGTCGCCGCTCTCAAAGAATCCGGGATTGAGTTCCTCGCCTACCAGCCCTCGCGCGAATGGTCCGAACGCTTGGCGCAGGCCTTCACCGCACCGCTTGAAGATTACGTCTCCAAAGCATGAACAAGATCATCATCGGCCTGGTCGGCGAAGCCGCTTCGGGCAAAGGCACCGTCGCCGCGTATCTGCTCGACAAGTACGGCGCCAAGACGCTGGCTTTTTCGACGCCGATGAAAGATTGCCTGAAACGCCTGCATGTCGAGCTTTCGCGCGAGAACCTCACGAAATTTTCCGAGTTCACGCGTAAGACGTATGGCGAGGATCTCTACGCCCTCGTCGTGGCCGAAGACGCCAAGGCACTCCCCGATCCGCTCGTCGTGGTCGACGGCATCCGCCGTCCGGCCGACTATGGGAATTTGAAAGAGCTGCCCGGCTTCCATTTGATCTACGTCACCGCCCCCGTCGAACTCCGTTGGGAACGCGCCCGGAAGCGCGGAGAAAAAGCCGGCGAATCCGACATGACGCTCGAGACCTTCAAGCAGGAAGAGCTTTTGCCGACTGAGCTCGAAATCAAGGCGATCGGCCAGAAAGCCGAATTCACAGTCGATAACAGCGGCAAGTTTGACGAACTGTATACGTCGATGGAATCGATCGTCGAATACATCAAGGCGGGAGACTTCGACCACCCGCACCCGCATCGCAATAAGCTTCATCCCGAACTCTGATGCAAGTCCGCATCACTCGCACACGTCCCGACGCCACGCTGCCCGAATACAAAACGTCCGGTGCCTGCTGTTTCGATCTCGTGTGTCTCGAAGACGCGATGCTCGGGCCCGATGAGATCGCCGATCTTCCGACCGGTCTCGTCTTCTCCGTACCGGAGGGGTACATGCTGATGGTCGCGCCGCGTTCGTCGACTCCGAAGAAGGGCGTACACATGCCGCACGGCATCGGCATCATCGACCAGGATTACTGCGGCCCCGATGACGAACTGAAATTGCGCGTCCGGAATTTCACGAGCGGCCCCGTCGCGATCAAAAAAGGCGACCGTATCTGTCAGGCCGGCTTCGTCCGCGTCGATCAGGCTGTGTGGGACGAAGGCCCTGTCCGCTCCGAAAAAACGCGCGGCGGATTCGGCAGCACCGGTTGAAAATGCCACAAAAGTGGCATTTTTTCGTCCACAAGCGCATCCGCCACGACCGGCCTACAATGGGTGCACTCATCCCCACCCCATGCCGCATTTCACCGACGAGGAAAAAGCCCTGCTCGCCCCGTACGTCACCAGCACGGAAGACGATGTCTTTGCCGTAAAAGGTTTGGACGGCATGACCGGCGCGGTCTATGCACGCTACAGTCGCGCCCAAGGCGGCTTCCGGGAAACGCTGCTCAAGGAATTCATCCGCGAAGGCGCGATTGACGCCAAAAAAGCCGGCGACCTGATCGAGCGCGTGCTCATCGCCTACGGTGACGATTCCGTCGGTGAGCTGGAAGGCGCGCACGTGTCGTTTGAAAATATCTCGGTCATGGCGACCAAGGAAATCGAAGATCGCCGCATCGGCGGTTCGCCCATCGAACAATCGACGCGGTACGTGTTTTACGATCTGAAGGACGCCGAAGGTCATTATCGTTATTATCGCGATCCGGCCATCATGGCCTCGGCGCATGCCGAAGCCTACGTCGAAACGATGGATTTCATTTTCTCGACTTACTGCGAGCTGATCCCGCCGATGAAGGCGCATTACGAAAAGCTCAAGCCCCTCGAAGCCGCTGAATACGACGTCAACGGCGACGGCGTGAAAGAACGCTGGGCAGATCTCTCGGACGAAAAGCTGCAGAAGGCTTTTAAGATGACCTACAACTCCGACATCCGCACCAAAGCTTGCGACACGCTGCGCGCGCTTTTGCCGATCGCCACGCAAACCAACGTCGGGATTTTCGGCAACGGCCGCTTTTTCCAAACCGTCCTGACGCATTGCTATTCGGCCGCCCTGCCCGAAGCACGCGATATCGCAACGCGCACCCACGCCGCGCTCGAACAGATCATTCCCCGCTACGTGAAACGCGCCAAACCGAACGCCTACATGATGGGCCGCCGCGCCGACGCGAGCGCATTGGCTAAGCGTCTTTTTCTTGGTCTTGAGCCGAAGGAAGGGTCGGAAGTCGACCTGATCGACCGCGGCGCCCAGGCGATCGCCGAAGCCTGCAAAGACAAACCGGGTGACGCCGACGCGCTGTCCGCCGCCTTGCTGCGCGAAGAAGACACGCTGACCTTCGCCCTCATGCTCTACCCGCATCTGTCGCATCCCCTTTCGCAGATCCGCGAGGTCGTGAGAAAGCTTTCGGATGCAGAGCGTCAAGAAATCATCGACGCTTACATCGGCCGCCGCGAAGCCCGCCGCGACCGGCCCGGCCGTGCGCTCGAAAGCGGGTATCCGTATACGTTCGATTTCGTCACAGACTTCGGCACCTACAAGGATCTCATGCGCCATCGCATGGCCACGCAGGACCGCCAGAAATTCACGCCGACGCTCGGTTTCCGCATGCCGGAAGATCTGGCCGCGGCTGGTTTCGCCGCCCGCGCAGAAGAATGCATGAAAAAAGCCGTTGCGCTCTATGACCGCTTGCTCCCGGAATTCCCGGAACAGGCCTCCTATGCCACGCTCCACGGTTCCACCGTGCGCTGGACGATGGGCATCAACGACCGCTCTCTCATGCACCTGATCGAACTGCGCACGACGCCGCAGGGACACCCTTCCTACCGCCGCATCGGCCAAATGATGCACCGCGCCGTCATGAAACGCAGCGCCTGGCGCGGCCAAGCCATGAAATTCACGGACCACGGCGACCACTTCTGGACACGGGGCGATTCCGAAGCCAAACAACGCGTGAAGGAGGCGGAACTTGAAAAACATGAAGGGTAAATTCATCGTCATCGACGGTACGAACGGCTCCGGCAAGACGGAGCA
Source organism: uncultured Gammaproteobacteria bacterium (assembly GCA_964347735.1). Lineage (GTDB taxonomy): Bacteria > Patescibacteriota > Patescibacteriia > SG8-24 > DYFX01 > DYFX01. Next base: position 2,384 of record CAYFZV010000057.1, on the reverse strand, counting down.
GACGAAACTGCTCGTCGAGCGGATGCGGAGCGGACGTCTTCCGATTGAAACCGTTTCCTTTCCTCGCTACGAAAAAAGGAGCGGCGGACCAGTCGCCGAATATCTCGACCATGCCAGCGAATTCGGCCCGATGGACGAGGTCGGACCGAAACGCGCCTCCATGCTCTTTGCAGTCGATCGCTACGCCGCCAGCCGCGCCATTCGCGCCACGCTCGATGCCGGCACGCACGTGGTCGCTAACCGCTACGTCGCCTCGAACATGGGCCACCA
>CAYFZV010000057.1:0-2014 GCA_964347735.1 uncultured Gammaproteobacteria bacterium | reverse complement strand
ACGGACAGCGATCCTGCACGTTGGCGCTTCTACGTCCTGACACGCGTCATGGTTGCCTCGATGAAACTCTTGATCGTTGGAGGCATTCTGCTCTGGGCGATCTCCGGCGCACCATACGCCGAGCTGACGGCTCCGACGGCCGCAAGCCTGATGATGGGAGCGATGGCTATGCTCTGCGCCACCTATCTTCAACGCACGCCCCTCTCACGCCCTGTCGCGAAGACCGAAGCACCCGAACCAATCTCGAAGTCAGCCCCTGCCGAATCCTAGGCTGGGGATTTTTTATACGCGCTTTTTGACCCGAAACGTAAAGCATTGTACGGTGAGCCCCGCTCGAAGGAGGTCTTCAGTGAAAAGCATTCGGCTCTTTATCAACCGCTTTGATGCGTTCATCCAGAAGCGCGTCGATGCCGCCACTTTCTTTCTGATGCGCCGCGGCATCGGCAAGCCGTGGGTGCGCTATTGGACCATGAGCGTCTACATCATCACGCTGCTCCTCTACAAGTTGATACACGTGGGTCCGATCTTTCTTCTCAACCCGTTCACCATTCTCATGGTGGTGATCTGTCTGGTCGCGCAGCGCAACATGCTCCGCTCCGATCTCTTGGCAGAGAAAAGCGTCGACACGCTCTCCAAGAGCGATAAGATCCTTCAAGCCGCGTCGCCGTTATGCAAACCGTGGGGCATGCTCTGGGTAGGATTCGGCATCCTCCTCATCGTGCTCGGTGAGAGGCTATCCGGAACCTGCAGCCTCTTGAACTTCGCATCCTTCCTGTTCGTCGTCTATCTCGCCCGTACGCCTTACACGCCTCCTCCCATCAAGGAAAAAGTCCCGATCAGGCTTCAGTCCGCTCCCGCCCCGGCCTAGACCGGGGCTCTTTTTTTATCGGAACGCACCTGCTAGAGTGGCCGTACTATGACTTTGGAGCCCGTGATCGGGTTGGAAATCCACGTCCAACTCAAGACCAAATCCAAGATGTTCTGCGGCTGCGACAATCGCGCCGAAGACGCGCCGCCGAATACCGCCGTCTGCCCGATCTGCATGGGGCATCCCGGCACGCTTCCGGTCGCCAACAAACAGGCGATCGATTTCGGCACCCTCGCCTCCCTAGCCATCGGCTGCCGTATCAACACGCAATCGAAATTCGACCGCAAGAACTACTTCTACCCCGACCTGCCGAAGGGCTACCAGATCTCGCAATTCGACAAGCCCGTCGGCGTCGCCGGCAAGATGACGCTCGTGAATCCGTACGCCAAAGAAGGCGAGCGCAGCGTTTTTACGATCGGCATCACGCGCCTGCATCTTGAAGAGGACGCCGCCAAGCTGCAGCACGCCTCGGACGGCAAATCGTCCCTCGTCGACTTCAACCGCGCTGGCACGCCGCTCGCGGAAATCGTGACCGAACCGGACTTCGCCTCCGCCTCCGAAGCCAAAGCCTTCCTCCATGAGCTGCGCCTTATCATGCGCACACTCGGCGTTTCCGACGCCGAAATGGAAAAGGGCCACCTGCGCTGCGACGCGAACGTCAGCCTGCGCCAAGTCATCGACGATCCGGCCATCGAAAAAGAATCCGTCGCGCGCTTCAACCCGAAAACCGAGGTCAAAAACCTCAACTCCTTCAAAGCCGTCGAGCGCGCGCTCGAATACGAAATCCTGCGCCAATCGAAGCTCTGGGAGATCGGCACGCCGCCAATGGTCACGACCACGCGCGGTTGGGACGAAGACAAGCAGATCACGATCGAACAGCGCGTGAAGGAAGATTCCGCCGATTACCGCTACTTCCCCGAACCCGATCTGCCGCCACTCGATCTCGCCGAAATCGAGGCCGAAGTCCGACGCACGATGCCGGAACTTCCCGAAGCCAAGCGCGCGCGCTTCCAGGAGGAATACGCCCTCTCCCCCGCCGATGCCAAGCAAATCGTCGACACGCCCGGCCTCTCCGACTTCACCGAACAGACGTTCTCGGAACTCCGCGCCTGGCTGGCCTCCGTCGGAGAAAAAGAAGACTGGGAG
>CAYFZV010000056.1:0-7423 GCA_964347735.1 uncultured Gammaproteobacteria bacterium | reverse complement strand
GATCCGAGCACCATTGCGGTCGGCAAACCGATGAGTGTCACGATCGGCGCCGCGCCGAAGCAGGTCGTCGACAGTTACGCTTCGACGCTGGAAGCCGCCGGTTTGATTCCAGTCGCCTTTGAGATCGAAGCGCAGGCCATCGTGCGGAGCATCATCCCTCTCACGACCGGACCTGAAAAAGCGATCGGCGTCATCGATTTCGGCGCGACGCGCTCGAGCTTCATCGTCTATGACAAAGGCACGATCCAGTTCACGGTCTCGATCCCTCTTTCGGGCGACGTCGTGACCAAACGCATCGGTGAAGCGCTGACCGTCGACACCGAAGAAGCCGAGCGCACCAAACGGCAGTGCGGCGTCGTTGCGCACAAGTGCGGCACCAAGCTCTGGGCGCTGATGGAACCGTTTCTCAAGGAAATGGCGACGCGCGTCCTCGACGCTATCGAATTTTACCGCGATCATTTTCCCGGCGGCCGTGCCTTGGACGAGATCCTCTTGTGCGGCGGCGGCGCCAACATGGCCCGCATGGACGAGCTGCTTTCCGAACTGACAAAGACACCCGTGCGCAGAGCCGATCCGCGGGTCAACTTCGACGCGATGCATTCTCCGTTGCCGCTCGAAGTTGTCCTAAGCTCCACCACGGCCATCGGCCTGGCGTTGCGCCTCCCGAGCTCAAAGCCCAACAAGGCCGTATGATCACGCTCAATCTCCTCCCGCCGCCGCTCAAGGAATCCCTGCGTGGACACGTCATTTACGCATCGATCGAACGCTTGATGATCGCTGCCTGCGCCTTTTTGCTGCTCGGCAGCGTCCTCCTGCTTTTGATCCGCATCCGACTGACGCGCGTCCTCGGAGACGTGCAGTCCCGCCAGATCCTCTCGGCGGAATACATCAGCGTCAACGCCGGCGTGAAGCTTTTGAACGGCCAGATCGCGCGCGTCGACACGCTGCAGAAGCTCCAGATTTTTCCTTCGATCCTTCTCTTGGATCTGGCGAGACGCACGCCCAATGGCATCGCCATCACCGGTCTGGATTTCGACATCCCGTCCGAATCGATGCGCTTGAACGGTACGGCCGATCTGCGCGAAAACCTGCTGGCCTACGAAATCGCTTTGAAACAATCGCCGTTCGTTAAAAGTCTCGACTCCCCCATTTCCAATCTTTTCCAAAAATCCGGCATCTCGTTCCAGTTCAAGATCCTCCTCAACGTACCCGCGCTGAAAGCGGCCGTCGAGCATCCGTTATGAAATTGAAAAACGCCAAAATCATCGCGCTCTTGCTGACGCTCGCCGGCCTCGCGGCCTGCGCCAGCGTGCTGTTCCTGCTTTTCATCCCTTCCTTCAAGGAGAATCTGAAACTGTCGGCTGAAATCACCGCCGCGTACGGCCAGCTCGGCGCCCAATACGCGCACCGCAAGAATCTCCTCATCAACCACGATCGCGTCGAAACCGCGCGGGAAACGATGAAACGCCTGGGAACACAGTTCCTGCCGGTGGGCCGCGAAATCGAATTGATCACCGCGATCGAGGCGCTGGCCGCGAAGAACGGCATTGAGGAACGCATCACGCTTTCAAGGCTGGAGGGCGGCAGCGCCCCCGAGCTCAAAGTAGGTTTCTCGCTGGCCTTAAGCGGACCGTCCCGCGGCGTCATGCAAATGTTGATCGATCTGGAAAAGCTGCCGACACTGCTCATCACCGACGCGGTCGAAGTCCGTACGGGCGGCACCGATGCGGGACCGGTCCTGTTCATCAACGTGCGCGGCACGATCGTTTCACCGCCTAACGGTTTCCTATGAGCCTGTCTTTCAGCGCCTTGCACCGCATCTTCAGCGCCGCCGTGCTGATCCTCTTCACCCTTTTCGTTTTTTTACTCGTCTACCTCTACACCGCCTTCAACGGTCCTTTGACCGGAGACGTGCATCTGAAAGAGACGCCCGAGCTCCTGACATCGCTCCAGGAACAGAGGCTCGAAGCGGCCGTCACGCACTTTGACGCGCGCACGCGGATGCTGGACGTGCCGGCCGACATGCCGAACCCGTTCACTGCGCAGAAATGATCAGCGCTTCATGGCATCCGCGAAGGCGCCGGCTCCCTGGTCGGCGTCTTTTTCGTCGGAACACCAACCGAAGCTGACGCGTACGACGGATTTCGCGCGCGCGTCGTTAAGACCGAGCGCTTTGACGATCTCGGACGCTTCGCGACTACCCGATTTACAGGCCGATCCTGCGGCGATCATCACGCCCACGCGACTAAGCAGAAGGACGATCCAATCGTTTTCCTTGCCGACGCACTCGAGCGCGACAACATGCGGGATGACGGCGGCGTCTGCGGGCAGGAGCGGCTTCACGCCGTCAGGCAGGGCGGAAAGAAGACGTGCACGCAAGGCGCGGTAACGTTCGATTTCGGAAGGGCGCGTTGAGCGCAGCGCTTCAGCCACCGCTCCGAACGCGAGAATGCCACCGACGTTTTCCGTGCCGGAGCGCAGGCCGTTTTCGTGGCCGCCGCCGGTCAGGATCGGAGAAAGTTTCACTCCTTTGCGGACAGCGAGCGCACCGACGCCTTTCGATCCGCCGATCTTATGCGCGGAGATCGTGAGGAGGTCGGCACGCGCCGACGCGAGCGTGAGTTCGGAAGAGACGATCGCCTGCACGGCGTCTACGTGAAAAACCGGTTTGTGCGGAAGTTTCGCCAAGCCCTTGCCGATCTCTTCGACCGGTTGCGCGCTGCCGAGCTCGTTCGAGGCCGCGATCACGGACACGAGCGCCGTTTCGGGACGCACCGCGGCAAGCACGTCTTCGGCGCGAACAATACCGTCCGCGCCCGGAGGCACGACTGTTGTTTCGAGACCGCGCGATGCAAGCGCCTCAAGCGTGTTCAGGACGGAGGCATGCTCGAGCGCAGTCGTGACGACGTGCGGCTTCTCACCGGCATTCAAAAGCGGTTCCAAAACTCCGCGCAAAGCGAGATTGTTGGCTTCCGTCGCGCCGGACGTAAAAACGATCTCAGATGCATCTGCGCCAATCAACGCAGCGACAGACGCACGCGCTTTTTCAATCGCTTTACGGGACGCCTGTCCAAGCGCGTGGATGGACGAAGGATTGGCATACATCTCGATCGACGCCGAAAGAGCCGCAACCGCTTCGGGTCGCAGCGGCGTGCTGGCAGCGTTATCGAGATAAATATCCTTCATAGTCGAGATGTCGCAGCGGCGGGTGGCACCGCAGGCGGTCTTTCCCACGCGCAGCGAAGCGAGCATGGGAAAGAGCGCCGAGAGGTGACAGGACCCGCCGCGACGGTTATTCTGAAATAACTGATGTAATCCAGGGAAAATGTTTTTTGAGCAGCGGCTCAACACCGAGTTTCAACGTGACGGGCGTGAGCGCGCAATGGCCGCACGCGCCGCGAAACTTGAGACCGACCGTGCCGGCAGCTTCATCGATTGCGCCGACTTGAATCTCGCCGCCGTGCGCATGCACCGCGGGCCGGATCTGGTCGAGAATGGCGTCGATCTCTGCGCGCATATCGGATGAGAATAGCCGCTCGGAGCCGTTTTGTAAAGTCTAGCACGATAAAGAAAAAGGCCTGCTTCAGGGCAGACCGTTCGGCAGGCTCACGGGAGCCCGATGCGCTTCTTGATCGATGCGAGAACGGGATGAAACGTCTCCGTGACGTGAATCTCGCCCATGGCGTCGATCTTGCGCAACTCCTCGTGTTGCTTTTCAGTTTCGACGATCCCGATCCGATGTTCCTTGAGATGCCCCAGAAGCTGATCGCCGCCGGTATCGCCGACGCCGATCAGTTTCTCGTGCGGCACTTCGTGGATGTCGGCGAAGTGGCGGGAGCGTTCTCCTTTGTGGGCCGGAATGACAAGCGAGGCGAGGTCGTAACCGACGACCACGTCCCCATCGTGTACCAGGCGTCCGGCGTAGACGGCGTCAAATCGCACGCCGTGCCGCTGAAAGAGGTACTCGATGAAGTCCGCGCAGCCGTAGGAAATAGCGCCGAACGGAATACCCGCTTGGACGATCTCCAAGAGCGCGTCGACGGCACCTTCACGAGGCATGACGGCATCGATCGCGGTCTGCCAGGCTTGGCGAGTTAAACGATGCTTCACGTAGATATCGAAGGTTTTTCGCAGCCAGAGCATCTGGATCCGCTCCGGCAGGTTTCCGCCGACAGCCATCGGCGTAAAACGCTCGCGAAGCTCGATCATCTCCGCATTCGCCTCTTCGGGCAACGCGTGGTCGTCGACGACCTTCCAAAGCGCGCCGGCCTTCTTCGGAAGCAGCGTGCCGTCGACGTCGAAAACAGCGGCCCAGTCGTTACGTGCTGGCATGGAAACTCCTTCGTGGAAAAGAACGAATCGTGGGATAAGAATAAAGAAAACGCCCGTCCAGGTCAATGAACGGGCGTTTTTTGCTAGGTTGCGTCAGGGTCTTGACAAAACCGAAGTTCTACTGTATTCTCCTTTGTCATGCTCGGTAGATTTTTCACATCTGCCGAACGAGCGTGACGATTTTCCCCCGTTATAGCTCCTTCACTTGGCCAACCGGCCAAGCATGCAGATCGCAACCCAAATCACTCTCTCCGAGCCTGACCCTACAAGGGGAAGAATGGAGAATGGAAATGGGTCATCCCGGTTGAATCGCTTTCCATTCTCTTGGAGAGCTTTTTTGTTTTTATGAAAAAGTATCTGCTTGCTTCCACGCCAATTCGAACAGGGTGCGCACCATGATGGCCATCTCTTTACTCTCAATAATTACGCCCACAAGCTTGCCACGCATTGCCACCATTGCAACTCTGTTTCCGTATACCGTTAGCTCGCCGTGCATCGGAAAAAGCTTTTTTGGAAGCTTCTTGTAGGTCCATAATCCCTCGGACTTATCGCTCGACGGTTCATGCGATTCAGAAGTATAAATGACCCTTCCCTTTATTTTTTTCTGATTCAATTTTGATGCGTGCCGCTTCCAATGATCTTCAGGAAGAAGATGCTTCAAGTCATCATAGGAGATAACGTCTTCCATTGAATCAATTTTGGTGGCAAAAATAGTTTCTCTCATCGCCTCCAAACCTTCTTCCCCCTCGTAGAAAGAGACCTTTGGGCGTTCACCAGCTGCATTGGAGAGCGCCTCGAGATCTGGTAGGAGCTGCTTAATAACAGATTCCTTTTCGTCAACCACTGCCCGCTCATTATGCACGATACGATGTAGTCGCTCCGGTTTCTCAGCTGTATACATCGTTTTTTTGCCCTTATCGAAGGTGCTCATCAGGCCTTTTTGGATGAGTGCCTCGATCATCACATAGGTAGTAGCGCGATTAACTTCGGACTTACGCGCAATCACCTGCACAGGAGAAGGTCCCAGCTCCAAAGAAGCCAGATAGACGAGGGCCTCCTTGTCAGAAAGTCCCAACTTCTCCAATTCACGCGCAATCATTTTCATATGCTAAAAACAGAAATACTGTTCTAGCATAGCTGACAAAATTAGAATTTACAAATTCTATCTTGCTTGCCAAGCCGTCTCGAATAGCACTTTAACAATCTTAGCCGTTGCTGCGCTTTTAATTACGAAGCCACGGACTTGAGATTCGTAGGTCAGAATGGTTACAAAATCACCAAAAACTGCAATTTCACTGTTTGTATTTTGGAAATTTCCTTTCCAACTTTTGAATTTCCAAGTCTTATTGTCGGAAGCGAAATGCTGTTTGAATTTTCGATTTGCAAGATAAATTTCGCGTCCTTTAATACCCTGTTTACGCATTTTAAGAATGTGCATCACCCTAATGGGTTCTGGTACCAATCTAATGAATTCACTCGGATTTCCGATAACATCGATAGCTTTTGCTTTTGATTCATAAAGAACTTGGTACATTGCCTGCAAACCTTCCAGCCCCTCATAATACTTCACCTCCGGCTTCTCCCCCGCAATCGCAATTAGCGACTCCAATCCCGGCAGCATCGATTTCAACTTCGACTCGCGTTCGGCGAGTTTCTTTTTTTCTTCGTCAATGAGGCGCATGAGTTGTGCGGGACGTTCCGCTTGGAAGTATTGCTTCTTGCCGCGCGTGTGCGAGCTGATGAGGCCGCGCTTTACCAAGCCGCCGATCGCGACGTAGGCGGTGGGGCGGACAACGGCGGCTTTGGCGGCGAGCTGCTGGGCGGTCGCGGGGCCGACTTCAAGAGAGGCCATATAGACTTTGACCTCGTTGGGGGTAAGCCCGAGTTCTTCCAATTGTTTTTGGACAGAATCCATATCGTAGTCACAGCATATCCTATTTCTTCAAAAGTGTCAAGCTATTGACACTTTATAGAGATACGTGATAGGCCGTGCGTACGAATCGTTATCCACACCTATGGACCCCACGTTATCTTTCTGGGAAGGCATCGCGCCCCGCTGGGATGCCCTCTTGGCCGACGGTGCGGGCTTCGTGAACCATCAGGAAAGCTTCCGCCGCTTCCATTGGTTCTTGAAGCGCGCCCTCAAGATCGGCAATCGCACGAAATCGTATCGCTTGCTCGATCTTGGTTGCGGCACCGGCGAGGCCGCCTGGCCGCTTTGGAAGCGCGTCGCTTCGGTCACCTTCATCGACCGCTCCCCCGCCATGCTGCGCGTGGCCCGCAATAAATATCCGAAGGGCATTTTCGTGCGCGGCGACGCCGCCTCTTTGCCGTTCCTCGATGCGGAATTCGATGTGGTCGTTTCGAGAGGCGGGATCCTCTCGCAACTCGAGACCGCACAGATCGGACCGGCGCTCGCGCATGTCTGGCGTGTCTTGCGGCCTCAAGGTTTTTTCTACTTTGATTTTCTGACGGACCCGGCGTTTCTGCCCGCGCCGGAAGGCGTCTATCGCACCGGCTGGAGACGTCCGGAGATTGAAGCGCTCGTGAAGTCGCATCTGCCGGGCGCGAGCGTCCTCGCCTACGATGGCACCGAAGCGCACGCGATGAACCGTATCTTGATCAAGAAGCCGTAGTATGGCGAAACGCGAATTGACGCTGCCTGTCGATGCCGTTTCCGCGCGCGAAGCGTTGAACGCAGCCTGCACGTTTTTCAAACGCTCGCAGATCGATGACGCCCTGTATCGCCGCGGGGACGGCGTCGCGGCACGTTTGCGTCGGCAGGATACCGTCACGCGCTTGAGCTGCACGCATCCAGGCGCTTTGGCCGACGCGCCTGAAACGATCGTGCTCGATTATCGCGCCTGCGAGCGGCTTTTGACGCTTTTGGGGTTCGACGCGGTTGACCGCGTCCGCTTCACGCGGGAAACATGGCGACACTGCCAATACCTCCTCCACCTGGACCGCACAGAGGCTCTGGGCGACTATCTGACGCTCGAAGCCGAAGCTGGAACGGCCAGCCATCCCATGTACCGTCGCCAGGCCCTCAAATTCATCAGAAAGATGGGGATTTCTCCCTTGCAGCCGGGGG
>CAYFZV010000055.1:0-7524 GCA_964347735.1 uncultured Gammaproteobacteria bacterium | reverse complement strand
CCTTCAGAACGGGGGCGGTCACGACGGGCGGCGCGGGGGTGCGTGTGCGGGGCGACACGCGTCGTTCGGAAGCTGCACGTCGCAGACGAAGGTTCTCTTCTCGCAGTTGCGCGATCTCCGCATTCGGCGTCGTTGACGCTTGGGGCGGAGGCAGGCAGCCGGTCGAGAGCGTGAGGAGCACGAGCAGCGTGAGTGGAATGATCTTCATCGTCAGTTTCCTTTCCTGGTGGAACGGTGTGGGATTCACTTCTTCTCGAGACGCTTGGTGCAGGATTGCACCGTCTTCTCGCGTTTGGTCACGTCCTTGATCAGCTCCGGTTGTCCCAGAAACATCTGGCACTGGATCCGGATCTGATCAGCGAGGGCGGGGCCAAGAACCGCGTTCTGCAGTTCGAGTTGGTGCAAGCGGTCCTGCAGCTCGGAGATGTCGATCGGCGGACCGAGGGGTTCGTCGTTCGACTTCGTCCGCGTACCGCCGTTCATCACGATGATGTCCGTCGGTTGCGGCACGTACACGTTCATCGGCGCAGCGCACCTGTCGGGGTACTGCACACAGAACATGGAACCTCCGCCGTAGCCGACGACATTGCCGCCGCCATAGCCCATGCCGTACATGGAATCGTATCCGTTGACCATGAGAGGCACCGAGGCTCCGATCATCCTGCCGGACGACCGTTGCGAGACCGACGTGCGCTGGACAGGATGAATCCCGTCGTCATGCGTGTACGTCGTGGTCGAGTTGGCTCGACCGCTTCCATAGAGGCAGCCGGAGAGAGCCAGCAGAGCAAGACACAGGGACAACATGAGCGTACGCATCGTGGACCATCCTTCTTGTAAACAGGGTTGGAAACGTGGGGTGAAAAGGGCGTTTTTGGACGCCCCAGAAGAGGAAAAGCCTTCATTCTGGAACATCCTAATATAGCACGAAAAGACGTTTTTGTCAATAGTTTTAGACAAATAAAGACGCCTACCGGTAAAAGCCGGTAGGCGTTGAGTGAGGCTAAGGTGCGGAAGGAGCTGTAAAGGACTAGCGGTAGCCGAGACGTTCGAGATCGTCCAAGGCAGCGCCTGGGTCGTTCTCGTAGGTTTTGGCTTCGGGCTTCGGCGGAAGGGGTCTGGTTTGCACCACGGGTCGACGCACCGTTGTGGGTGTCGTCGTTGGGGTGTAGGCCTTCGGAGGCGGAAAGTAGGTGCTGCTCGGTGCAACGCCTGATCCGACCGGTCTCTCGTAGACCACCTTCTTCGTATCGTTGGAACGGAACGCCTCTTTGATCCCGTCGATCTTCTCTCCAAGATCAGGAGGCTCGTGACCGGTCACTTCCTTGAAGTCCATCGTCCCCTTCCACATAAGGAAAGGCACGAGCACGATGCTGATCAAGAGAAGCCACTTGAACGCTTGGAGGTAGGACTGCTTGCGCGCGAGGTCTTTCGTGAATGCGCCTTTGAGAAGGAGCAGCAGGAGACCGAACGCGATCAATCCGATGATCCACTCGCTCTTGTTTCCGCTCGCGAACCATCCGTCCACCTTGTTGAAGCTCAACGTCCCGAAGGACTGTGGCATCAACTCGACGGCCAGGAAGGTGAGGAGCGTCATGATCAGGAGCACGAAGCAGATGATCTCGATCATTTGGATCGACGGACCAGGCGCTTTGCCTTGCTGGAGTTTAGCTAGCGCGATCTTCAAGACGAGGCTCACGAGAATGACGGTCAGTCCCAGAGCCTTCCATGAGACGAAGATTTCGACCAGCAGCAGCGATGCACTCATCAAGACGAGAGCGGCCATGAGATGTGACCGAAGCCTGTCTTGGCTTGCCTTCAAGACATCTTTCTCGGAAGTCGTCAGCTCGTTTGAGCCGCTGCCGCCTTGAAAGGTGATTTTCTTCGTGACCTGTTTGATCACGTTGAACTTGAAGACCAGGATCCTGGCGATCGGAACGCTGATGAACATCAGGAAGACGAACAGCAACTGGAGCAGGATCGCTCCGATGACAGCGACCACACGGCCGCCGAACGGATAGTCCAGCTGCTGCTTGAGCAGGAGGCCCAGGAGCATGAGGGCAACCGCGAGTCCGAACCATCGTAGAACGAAGGCGCGGAATGCGTGCCAGTACTTGTCGATCCAGTTACGGATGTTTTCCCAAGTCGCGGGAATGAAATCCTTGCCCAGGTTGTAGAGGGCCTTGATCCATTCCGATGCGACCGGAGCGGCCTTTTTGGAGAGTTTGCCCTGATTCAGGAACAAAGCTGCACCGATGAGAGCGGCAAGGCCTGCGATGGCAATGCCGATTTTCTTGAGCGTCGAAGAGGTATTTTCGTTCACGTATGCCGCCTTTCAGGAGGTCAGATGGTGGTCGACGTTTCAGAAAACGCCGTTGGTGTGCAGGAACGCGATCAATCCGAGCAGCGCGACGCCGCCCATGATGTAGCGGTTCCGACGCGAGGCGATCTCGCGCTTTCGCACTCGTTCGAGTCGTTCTTGTTTGGCTTTCTGGCCGCTGTTTTTGACAGAGGCGCCCCACGCGGCGAACACGGGAGGAACTTTCTCCAGCTGTTCGAGGAACGCGAGAATCATCTCCTCGGTTTCCTGGCGCTCTCGAGCCAGCACGCCTTTTTCCGGCGTCGGCTCTCCGAGGTAATCGTCCAACCATTCATCCCAGAGCGACGGCGACTGTCGGAGGACTGTTTTGAAGTCCTCGTAGCTGCCGTTGTTGTGGAACGCCTGGAAGAATTTCTTCTTCAGGTCCAAGTCCTTGGCGGTCATCGACCGATAGATCGGCGAGATCGTCGCGAACATGTACGGTTCTTCCGCTTCCAGTTTCACGAGCAGATCGAACAGCGAGCCGCTTCCCGGTTTGGGTTCGGGTTTTAATCCGTGCCCAGCCGTCTTCGTTTCCGTCTTGGAAACGGTGACGCTCGGATAGCAGAGACCGCACAGCGGTTTGCCGGCGGCCAGAGCTTCCTGCAGCGTCGTCGTGAGAATGCGTGCGCGGCTCGGGTCCTTGATGACTTTGTCATCTTTGCCTTTGCGCTCCGGTGGCGTCGTATCGCTCATGTACTGCTGCACGGCCAGGCACGTGTTGCTCTTGTGCACGTGTTCGAGCACGAGCAGCACTTCGCTTTCCAGCTTGGTCGCGACGACCGTTTCGATCTTTTGCTTGGCGAGTTCCGGATCGCTCTCCATCTCTCCGATGATCTCGACACTTTCGGTCGCGATCACTTCGGAGATGTTGTTGAGCAGGCGAACCAACGGATGGTCGCCACCGAGCTCCAGCATACTGGTCAGTCCGACGAGCCCTTCGGCGATGAGCTTGGCTCCTGCCGGGTGGGACGCGATCAGGCGTTGCATCGCGGGCCTCTTCCACAAGTTTTCCGCGATCATGTAACCGACCTTGTGGCCGATACGGTTGATGCCCCAGGTCGTAAGGCCTTTGAGCGCAGACTTCGAAGCGTCAGTTGCTGTCATGTTTCCTCCAATTGTCAAAGGCCGGGAATTCGGCCGAAAGATAAGGCCGAATGCCACGTCTCTGGTTGCGAGAATTCGCTTCCAGCGTGACCGGGCAGTCTAGCACAATCAGACGGTTTTGTCAATGGTTTTTGACACTAAATGATGCTGTTTTTCCGATATTTTAAGCTGGAAACGGCTTGCGTACCGCCTAAAGACCCGTTAGACTGAAGGTACTGCTTACTTTTATCTCAAGGGATATGGCAAAGCGGAAGGGTTCGGCGAAAAAGGCGGAGGCGATCAAGGTCGAAGAACCTTGGATTGCGGACGAGCTCGAGGGGCAACTCTCGGTCGACGTCTACCAAAAAGGGAACGGAATTGTGGTGAAATCCACGATCGCCGGTGTCGAGCCCGAAGACCTTGAGATATTCCTGAACCGCGATATGCTCACGATCAAGGGCAAGCGCGAACAGGAAGGACGTGTCGAACGCGGCGACTTCTTTATCCGCGAATGCTACTGGGGCAAGTTCTCGAGAACGATCATCCTGCCGAGCGACGTCAAAAGCGAAGAAGCCAAGGCGACGCTGAAAGACGGGGTGCTCACGATCTCGATGCCGAAAGCGCAGCACTCCCGCGCCATCCCCGTGAAACTCATCCTCTAATGTTGGACCGGATCAAAAAACGTCTGCCGAGTTCTCCCAGACACCTGGTGCTTGCAGGCGTTTTTTGTCTGCTCCTCGTTTCGGGCCTCGTGGCTGTGCAAGTCGCGCGCGCCGATGGCCGCATCTTGCCGAACGTGATGATCGGCGGCATCGACGTCGGCGGCCTTACGCCGATCCAGGCGAAAGAACGTCTCGAGAACGCGCTGCGCGCGGTCAACGTCGCCGGTTTGCAATTCCGCTACCAGGACCGTTCTGTGAGCGTGCGCGCCAACGACAAAGGCGCCGCGACGCCCTCGCAATCCCCTGTCACCTATGATCTCGACGGCATGGTGAAGACCGCTTTCGATTTCGGACATGATGGCGGAACAGCATCGCTCGTCAAAGCGAATGTCCGCGCGTTCTTCGCAGACGTACGGCAGCCCGCGCAGATCCTCGTCGACAAGAAAGCGCTACGCGACCTACTCGTACTGCGGTTTGGAGGCCTTGAGCAGCCCGCCAAGGACGCCTCGCTGCGCGTCACGCGCACCAAAGTGCCGATCGACAACGCCACAACCACCACGCGCGTCGACTGGAACGTCGAGGTTGATCCGGATTCGACCGGCATCACCTTCAACTACGACGAAGCGATCGATCAGGCCGCGGATGGCCTCGACCGCTGGCAAGGTGCCGTCATCGATCTCAAGGCAACGGTCAAGCCGCCTTCGGTCGTCATGGCTGAAGCTGAAGCAATGATCGATCAGGCGAAGCGCGTGCTCGCCCGAGGCGATGCCGTTTTGGCCTATGACGACATGTCCTGGACCCTGTCGCAACAAGAAGTCGCGAAAGCCCTTGAAGTATCGAGGAAATCTGACGGCACGGTCGGCGTAACTTTGAAACGCAGCGTGGTCGAACCGCTGCTGAACGAAGCCGCGAAGGCTGTCGAAAGCGATCCGAAACCGACGCATTTCACCGTCGGCGAAGATGGACGCGCGCATGACTTCGAAGGCGGAGCCCTCGGCAAGAGCGTCGATCGCGCCGAAAGTCTTTCGCGCATCGAGGCCCAGTTCGGCATGTCAGAAAACGGCATCTTCCCGCTCGCCGTCAACACGATCTCTTCCCAAAGTTCGGATGCGATCGCTGAAGAGCTCGGCGTCCGCGAACTGCTCGGATACGGCACGTCGAACTTTGCCGGCAGTCCCAAGAACCGTCGCATCAACATCGCGAACGGAGCCGCGCGTCTCAACGGCCTCATTATCAAACCCGGAGAAGAGATCGGCTTGATCGAGTACCTGAAGCCGTTCGACGCTTCGGGCGGTTACGTGCCGGAGCTCGTCATCAAGGGTAACCGCACCGTGCCGGAATACGGCGGCGGTCTCTGCCAGATCGGCACGACGACATTCCGCGCCACCATGGGCGCCGGCCTACCGATCACGCAGCGCCAGAACCATTCCTACCGCGTGCGCTATTACGAACCGGCCGGAACCGACGCCACGCTGTATGACCCCGCGCCGGATTTCAAATTCGTGAACGACACGCAGTCCCACGCTGTGCTGATCACCAAGATCACCGGCGACAACGCGCGCTTCGAGTTGTGGGGCACGCGCGACGGCCGCGTGCAGAAGCAGAGCGCGATCAAAGTATGGAACATTACGGCGCCGCCGGAACCGAAATTGATCGAGACCTCCGAGCTCGCCGACGGCGTGAAAAAATGTTTTGAATCGCCGCACGCGGGCGCGACCACGAACTTCACCTACGCGATCACCTATCCGGACGGCACGGTGAAGTCGCAGGATTTCAGAAGCGTGTACAAGCCGTGGCAACAGCAGTGCCTCGTCGGCAAAGCGGGCGCACCGCGCATCTCGCTCGGCACGGACGGTTCCGTCAAGGAACTTCCCCCGCTGCCGTCGGCGACGAGTACGCCGGAAATACAGTTCTAAACGAAAACCCCGCACCGTATGGTGTGGGGTTTTTCTTTGTCTCCAGTGTTTTCGGAGTGGTCTGCAGAAAATCGCGCTCAAGAAGATGTCTTATAGAAGCGTTCGAGCCGGAGCCCGAAGTACCCTATGAGACATCTCCATGCTTGTCGTGAGCGCGAGTTTCTATAGACCAAATGCGATTGGATCCGAAATCGTCGGCTGGGGACAGGAATGCTGAACGCGGTGCTCAAGCAACGCCGCACTCTACCACGGGGTCGAAACACTGTCAAGAAAATCACCTGGATGTTCCCATCATTGTTTCACGATTTACTGACGTTTTTAAGGTCATACCATTACATTTAGCCTTATTATTGCCTGTTTATTCTGTTTACTACCATTGACAAAAGCGTCTTTATGTGCTAGTATGCTGGCATACGACAATCATTGTCGTAAGGAGCCCATCGTGCACTATCGTGTCACCAAATCCATGTACGGCATGAGCTTCGCAGCCCTGTTCCTCGCTATCACCTGCTACCTCGCCTAGCGCCCCTTCCCCACCTTCAAACCCGTACCTATAGAAAGCGAGATCCGCATGACTCAGAACCCCGTTCTTTCCTACGTCACCCGCATCAACATGATCCTCGAGACGGTTCCCGAGAACCGTCAGCGCACGCCCGAGGTGCTCAACTCGATCGAAGACATCGTCGAGGACGCCCTCGACGCCGCCGCGGAAGACGATCTGCGCGTCATCCTCGATGAACACGCCGTCTGCCTGCGGAACGACATGATCGTCGCGATCGGCCTGTTCCTCAACTGCGACAACATCCCCGTCGTTCTCGACGTCTCCGACTTCGAAGAGGAAGAGAAGACGAAGGAATACCTCGCCGCCTGACGCATCGCGCCGCCGGCATCCCCGCAGAGTGCATCTCATGCATTCTGCGGGGCGATTCATCAGGACCTGCTGTCGCATTCCGCGATAGAAGAGTCTGTAGATCGCGTACCATTGAAATCCGACCACCACCACCCACACAGGAGCCTGTCCATGAAGAACCTTTCCTCGAAGAAGAACGAGACCATCGAACGCTTTCTCGACAAGATGGAGATCGATCGTCTCGACGCCGAACGCGTCCGTAACTCGTTCGCCTCCCAGCGCATCCCCAGCTTCTACCCGGGGTACGACGCGGAAGACGTTGACGACGGGCGTCTCGACCCGATTGTCGGAACGGGATTTGTCCGAATCGAGGACGTCCCGAACGATGACCAGATCGAGGAGTCGGAAGACTTCTTCGAAGCGAAGCCGTCGGTCCGCACCTCACGTTGCGACAAGGACTATCGGAGCGTGTTCTATGGCATGTTGCCGCCGATCGGAAACGTCTTCGCCATTCGTCGCGGTTACGGTCTCGTGCCGTACGTGAAGGCGCGCACGCATCCTGGCTTCATCGCCCTCTGCAAGCGCTGATCGAAACACCACCCTCCACCTGGACAAAGGACCAATTCCATGATCAAGATGCTCCTTGGCGACACC
>CAYFZV010000054.1:0-7604 GCA_964347735.1 uncultured Gammaproteobacteria bacterium | reverse complement strand
CGTCAGACAGCGGTAGGTTCGGAATGTCGCGAAGCAGCGCGTTCTGCGTTTCTTCCACCGCCTTCAAGTCGGCATCGATCGCCTTCATGCGTTCTTTCAAATCTTTCATCGACTCGAGCGCGGCGGTCTTTGCGTCCTTGTCGGTTTCCTTCGCGATTTTCTCGCCGGAGAGGTTCTGTTCGGCGCGCATCGTTTCGATTTGGCCGATCAGCTTGCGGCGTTTTTCATCGGCTTCCAAGAGCGCGTCGACATCAACCTCGACGCCCTTGGCGGCGGCGCCTTTTTTCACGAGATCAGGGTGTTCGCGGACAAAATTCAGGTCAAGCATATCAGCGGTTCAGGATCGAAGATTTGTAGCGTTCGGGATGAAAGGCCTCCATACGGAGAATCTCGGCGCGCACTCCCCGCTCTTTGCAGGCCTCGGAGAGTTTTTCGGTGAAGGCTTCCTGGTCGTACCCGAGGCAGATCGTATCGGGTTGAATTTGGCTAAGGACAGCGTATTTATCACTCTCTGAACCGAGAATCGCATTGTATCCGGCCGTCTGGAGATCTGTCAGGCGTTCCTGTTCGTTCCTTCGCGCGGCGCGGCCTTTGACCTTCATGACCGTAGAATCGCGGGCGACGACGACGGTGAGGTCGCCGTGCGCGGCGGCGGAATCAAGATAGAATTTGTGTCCGGGATGAAACCCGTCGAACGTGCCGAAAGCGATCGCTTTAGCCATAGAGTTTCTTGATCAACGCTGACATGGTTTTCAGCGTGAAGCGGGTGCGCAGTTTCGTCGGCGCGACGAGATCGCCGTGCAGGAACATGCGTTTCGAATGATGCAGGTACCATTCGAGTTTCGGTTCCACGGCACGGACGGTTTTCGCCAGCTGCGTGAGATCGATCTTCGAAGACGGCGCGGCGCGCACATGGAGATACGCGCGCGACGGATGCTCGAGCACGATCAGTGCGAACCCGAGTTCGGCGGACATCGTACTGGCCATGCCGGGCAGGATCTTCGAACGCACGGCGACGCCTTTTCCAAATTTCGTGACAAAGGTTTTGCCCGCGCGGATCGCCTTCAAGGCCACTTCGCGTTCGCCATACAGCGCAAGGAGCGCGTCCATTAGCACGAAGCCCCAACCGGTCGCCATCAGCGAATCGCCGCCGGGTAAACCGGCGATCGTCTGCAAAATTTTCGTGTCATTGCGGAAATGCCCCGGCGTGCCGATGCCCGTGCCCATGTCGCCGAGACGCACATCGTCCACGAGCGCGGCGAGCGCGCTGCCCTCGGCGCCTTTCGGCAATTTTCCGCGACGTTTCAAATCTTTCCACACAAGACTGGCGGCGGATTCCTTGAGATCACCCTTATGCTCGTCGTATTTTCCGCGCCCGACGCCCACGCCGATTTCCGTAGCGGAAAGCTTCAAGCCGCCGGCCGAAGTCGGTAGAAAGCGAAAATGCGCGGCTTTGAGCGACGGCTCATACCGCTTCAAAAGCCAAAGCGCCGCGACATCATCGCGGTGCGGAAACAAGTGCGTCACCAGGATTTTATGCTTTTCCGCCATTGTCTTCTTGCGTCTGCTGTTCGGGACGGAGCGTCGGGAACAGGATGACCTCCTTGATCGAATGGGCGCCCGTGAGCAGTGCGGTCAGGCGGTCGATACCCATGCCGAAACCGGCTGTGGGCGGCATGCCGTATTTGAGCGCTTCCACGAAATCCGCATCAGCCGGCATGGCTTCTTCGGAACCCGCCTCTTTCTTTTTCGCTTCTTCGGCGAAACGCGCCTCTTGCTCAAGCGGATCATTCAACTCGTTGTATGCCTTCGTGACTTCGATGCCTTGGACCAAAAGCTGGACCGTGGCGATACGGTCCGGCTGGTCAGGTTTGCGCTTGGCGAGAGGGATCATCTCGGCCGGATAGTCGATGACAAATGTTGGCTGGACGATTTTCGGACGCACGTACGCTTTATAGAGCGCGTCGACCAACTCGCCGAAGCCGTGCAGTTCTTTCGTATCGACTTTCAAATTT
The DNA here is from genome assembly GCA_964347735.1 of uncultured Gammaproteobacteria bacterium. Classification (GTDB taxonomy): domain Bacteria; phylum Patescibacteriota; class Patescibacteriia; order SG8-24; family DYFX01; genus DYFX01. The sequence continues at coordinate 5,589 of CAYFZV010000054.1, read as the reverse complement.
TTATCGATCATCGCGGCTTTCAACGTCTTCTCGTCCTTGATCTGCTCAAGATCGATGCCCGTCCCCTCTTTGACCAGGTCGTAAAACTTCTTGCGCGGGTACGGTCCACTGAAATCCAGTGTGACACCGTCGCGTTCGACGGTCATTTTGCCGCCCTGCGCGGCGGAAACGATGCCGGAAACCATGCGTTCCGTCAGTTGCATCAGATCTTCATACGTCGCGTAGGCCCAGTAGAATTCGACCTGCGTGAATTCGGGGTTGTGCTGGAAGCTGATGCCTTCATTGCGGAAACAGCGCGCGACTTCGAAGACTTTCTCAAAGCCGCCGACGATCAGGCGCTTCAAGAAAAGTTCCGGCGCGATGCGCAGCTGCAAATCGAGATCGAGCGCGTTGTGATGCGTGACGAACGGGCGGGCCGCCGCGCCGCCGGCCTGTGTCTGTAAAATAGGCGTCTCGACCTCCATGAAACCTTCGCCGTGCAGGAATTCGCGGATCGTGCGGACGATCAGGCTGCGCGTGCGGAAAATATTGCGCACGTCCTCGTTGGCGATGAGGTCGAGATGGCGCTTGCGGTAGCGCACTTCGACGTCGGACAAACCGTGCCATTTTTCAGGCATCGGCAAAAGCGCCTTGGAAAGGATTCTCCAGGAACGTACTTCAAGTGTCTTTTCGCCGCGCTTCGTGAGGAAGAGGACACCCTCCGCCTCCATGAAGTCGCCGAGATCGATCGCAGCCACGAATTGTTCGAAAGAAGCGGCGCCGATGATGTCCAGCTTGAGGTGCAGCTGCACCCGGCCGGATTCGTCGGTGAGGTCCGCGAAAGCGGCGCCTCCGTGCGCGCGCACGGCGCGGATACGGCCACTCAAGGTGATGTTTTTTTGCTCTGCGCTCCAGGCGTCAAAATGCGAAACAGCTTGCGCGCAGGTGGCGGTGCGTTTCGCGTCGGCCGGATAGGGATCGATGCCAGCATCGCGCAGCTTATGGACTTTGTCGCTACGAACTTTTTCTTCTTCGAGCATATCAGCAGGAGATGTCGAGGATTTCGTAGTCGAGTTTCTTGCCGTTGGGCATGACGTTCTCGAAGCGCTCGCCTTTCTTGCGTCCCATGAGCGCCGTACCAAGCGGAGATTCGTTGGAAATCTTTCCGGACGACGGGTCCGACTCCCGCGCACCGACGATGTGGTACTCCTTTTCCTTGTCGCCCGCTTTGCAACGCACGCGGCAACCGACGTTCACGACCTCCGTCGAAGTCGGCGAGGAGACAACGGCGCGGTTCACGGAATCCTCTAACTCCATGATGCGGCCTTCGAGGAAGGCGAGAGCATCCTTGGCATCGTGGTATTCGGCATTCTCCGAAAGATCGCCGAACTCTTTGGCTTTGGCGATACGCGCGGCAATTTCAAGACGGCGGACGCTCTTCATTTCGTGAAGCTCGACCCGCATCTTTTCGAGGCCCTCTTTTGTGGTGAGATATGACTTCATAAAACCCGGTCGCGGAGCGATCGTTTCAAGGCCATTATAGGCCTGTCGAAGTCGCATCGTCAATCGGCGTGGCGGCCGGGGCCGGAGGGGCGGAAACAGCCGTATTTTTGGGACGGAGCCAGGCTTCAATGATGTCCCGGGCGACCGGAACAGCGGCGCGGGAACCCTCCCCTCCCGCTTCAACCAGTACGGCTACGACGATTTGCGGATCGTCGTAGGGCGCGAAACCGGCGAACCAGGCGTGTGTGGGCTTGTCCGAACTCCACTGGGCTGTGCCGGTCTTGCCGGCGATCTGTGTGAAGGATGTTTTAAGGCTTTGGGCGGAGCCCGCAAGGACGGTTTGCCGCATACCTTGTCGTATGACGTCAACGACTTCCTTGGGGACGATGTTCGTTGCGATCGGGTCCGGGGCGATTTTTTCGATCGTCTTATTGGAGCGGATCTGCTTCACGACATGGGGGTGCACCAACGTGCCGCCGTTCGCGAAAACCGCCGTCCATTCGGCGACTTGGAGAGGTGTCGACAGTACGTCGCCTTGGCCGATCGCGACGTGATACGTATCGCCGATGTACCAGACTTCGTCTTTCACGCGCTCTTTCCAGGCTTCGTCAGGGACGAATCCGGCCGCTTCCCCCGGCACGTCGATACCGAGCTTGGCCCCGAGATTGAAACGGCGATACCAGGATGCGATGCGTCCGATACCGAGGCCTTCGATCTTGTCCCAGCCGCCGCCGATCGCGTAGAAAAATGTGTTGACCGATTCCGCGATGGCTTTCGTCACGTTTGTCACGCCGTGCCCGCCGCTTTTCCAGTCGGGGAAAACCCACGCGCCGAAATGGATGCCGCCGGTCGAGAGTACGGTCGTGGCGGGCGAGACCACTTTTTCCGCCAGCGCGGCTGCGGCGACGATTGTTTTGATCGTCGAGCCCGGCGGGAACACGCCCGAAACCGCGCGCGGATAGAGCGGCTGGTTTTTATCTTGCAAGAGAGCTTCGTATTCTTTCGTGCTGATGCCGCGCGCAAAAAGGTTCGCGTCGTAGGACGGCCAGCTGACAAGCGCTAGGATCTCGCCGGTTTTGGGATCCATGGCGACGGCCGATCCCCTGCCGAAGCCGTTCCGCGCGGCGGAATTCTTCAGCGACAGCTCTGCAGCGGCCTGCAGCTTGGCGTCGATCGAAAGCGTGATGTCCATGCCCTGGACCGGCTCGTCGGAAGCCAGGACTTTTTGCTCGCGTCCGAAAGCGTCGACCTCGATCTGCTTCTTTCCATACGTGCCGCGCAGCTGTTTTTGATACGAAGATTCTACCCCCGTCTTGCCGATCGCGTCGGTCGGCAGATAGCCCTCGTTTCTCAAGCGCGCATACTCCGCCTCATTGATACGGCCTTCATAACCGATGACGTGCGACAGGCTCATGATCGGCTCGGTCGCACCTTCCGGCTTGAGCAGAATTTCGCGTTTCGTGCCGGCAGCCAGGGCGACGCCGGACATGCGGCCACTTTGAATGTCCAACTTGAGCGCCTGCTCGTAGTCCAAATGCTCTTTGATCGGCACCGGCGAAGCCAGATTGGACGGATAATTGCGCAAGCTTTTTTCAACATCGACCGGCGTGAGATTCACGGCTTCCGCGATCTGCACGATCAGGCCTTCGCGTTCCTTTGCGTCGCGCGGCAGGTCGGCGGGCGTGACGGTCAGCGTGAAATCCGGCACGTTGCGCACCAGAAGCGTGCCGTTGCGGTCGTAGATAACGCCGCGTTCGGACGGGATTGCGGCGATGCGCAGGCGGTTGCCCTCGGCCTGGCTGCGATACTGCGCACCTTTGACGAGATCGAGATATCCGGCGCGTGCAGTGAGCGTGCCGAGCATCAGGAAAAAAACGACAAAGCAGGCCGTCAGCTTGCGCGAAGACAGCGACGGGCCGATGTACCCGTGATGTCCGAGCGGCTGTTCGCCCAGCGGCTCACCGACGGGACCGCCGGCGCTTTCGTCGATCGTGGGAATGCCTTGATTGATGCCGCCGTAGCCGCCATCGACATCAGGAAAAAGTTTGGGGGGCATGCGAGAGGAACGTGCGGCGAATGCGCCGTTGAATCATGTTTTCCAGTCCGATGAACGCGACAAGCGCTGTGCCGTCGACGAGTCCTTGCCGGATTGGCGCAAACACGGCCGTAGCCGAAAGATCGACCAGAACGGGCACGCCGCCGAAGAGCACGTTCATGCCGTCGATCGCGGAAAGCGCGAACCAATGGATGACGGCCGTCGCGGCTCCGAGCAGGAACATGGCCAGTGTGCTCGTGTTGGTCACGACGCGCCGGAAGAGGAAGCGCGCGGCGAAGAATGCGATAAAGAGCGCGACGATTTCCGAACCGAAACCGAGCAAGCCGTGAAGGTCAAGAAAGAATCCTCCGACCAACGCCCAGCCGACGGCGAGAACCGGACGATCGTGCACGACGCCGTACGCGACCGCCACGATCGGAAACGAAAGGGCCGAAAGCGGAAACGGCAATTGCGAAAAGAAACTGACCTGCAGGATGGAAGTCAGGGCGGCGAGGGCGGCGATGACGAATCCTTTCCACATAGATCAGGGCAATGGGATCGCGACGACGTCGAGACGGTCCAAGGAGATCGGCTGTGAAATGATCGCCGTCTTGAACGGGCTTTTTTCCTGCGTCTGTACGTCGGAGATGCGCCCGATGAGAAGACCGCGCGGCGTCAGCGGCTCGATGCCGGAGGTGATGATCATGTCGCCGGTCGTGATTTCCTCGTTTTGCGGGATGAGCCGCATCTCGAGGCTCAAGCCGCGATCGCCTTGGATGATGCCCTGGGTGCGCGCGGAGTTCTGCGTGGAAGCGCCGACGCGACTGCGCGTGTCAGTCAGCAAAAGCGCGATCGCACTGGCGCGCTCGACCTTGAAAATCTTTCCCACCAGGACGCCGTCACCGGAGACGACCGGCATGTCGACGGCCAGGCCATCGGCGGTGCCGCGATCGAGCAGGATCGTGTGCGTCCCCGCTTCGGGCGTGCGGGCCAGAATACGCGCCACGACGGGCGGGTTCTTCTGTTTTTTCGCGTAGCCCAGGAGTTTCTGCAGGCCGTCGTTTTCCTCCTGTACGGTCGTGAGCCGGGAGACTTCGACGGCCAACGCGGCGTTTTCGGAGCGCAGGCGGTCGTCTTCCTTCAAGATGCCGTTGATGCGGAATGGAGCGCCGACAGCTTCGCGCAGAGAGCGGCCCGCTTCGGCCAGGCGCGCTTGCTGCCCCGCGAGCTTCTTGATGAGCCAGGTTTCGGCGTTGAGCGTGGCGCCAAGCAAGTGCAGGAAAAACAGCAAGCCGCCCGCAGCGACGATCAGGATGACCAGGCGGGATCGAGCGACCGGCGTCATGCTCTGGCGGTGGATTCGGAGGCGGACGGAAGCGCGATGGTGCGCAGAAGTTCCGGACTTTCAAGCAGCATGCCTGCGCCGCGTACGACACAGGTGAGCGGATCGTCGGCGATGCGGACCGGGATCTCGGCCGCTTTCGCGATGACCTTGTCGAGCTCTTTAAGGAGCGCTCCACCGCCGGTCAGAATGATGCCGCGTTCATAGATGTCGGCGACCAATTCCGGCGGCGTCTGTTCGAGCGTGGCTTTGATGTTATCGACGATGGCGCGCGCCGAACGATGGATGGCTTCGCGGATCTGCGCGTCGGTGACGATGATTTCCTTCGGCAGGCCTGTCAGGAGATCGCGGCCGCGCATTTCGATTTCAAGAGGCGTTTCGAGTTCCGCCGCGGAACCGATCGCGCATTTAATGGTTTCAGCGGCGTGTTCGCCGAGCAAAAGATTGAACGTGTCGCGCGCGTATTGAACGATGTTCTTGTTCATTTCGTCGCCGGCAATGGCCAACGACTTCCAGGTGACGACGCCGCGCAAAGAAATGACGGCGATTTCCGTCTTGCCGCCGCCGATATCGACAACCATGTTGCCGATGGCTTCTTCGATGGGCAGGCGCGCACCGATCGCGGCGGCCATTGGGCTTTCGATCAAGAAGACTTCGCGGGCACCGGCCGAGAGTGCGGCGTCTTCAACGGCTTTGCGTTCGACTTCGGTGATTTCGAGCGGTACGCCGA
>CAYFZV010000053.1:0-7614 GCA_964347735.1 uncultured Gammaproteobacteria bacterium | reverse complement strand
AGGACAACAGACTCTGAATCTGTTTATCTTGGTTCGAATCCAGGTCCCCGAGCCAAAGAAATTAAGTTCAGGTAGACCGGAACCTCCGCCCAAAACTGACGGAGTTCCAATAGACCGGAATGCCTGAAATCGAATGTGAAAACACCGGGGTAACCCGGTGTTTTCGTTTGGCCAAGATGGTGATAAGGTGTGTCGGCTTTCATATGCCTGAGACCCCGAACCAAGCCATCGAAGAGACCGCCCATCCCGACATCAGCCGCAACATCCCCAAGGACGTTCGGGATCATTTGTGTATCAAGGCGGCGGGCAGGTGCCAGCTTTGTAACCGGTTTCTCTTCGAACATCCGACGACGCTCCGTGCCGGAAATTTCTCTGAGGCCGCGCACATCGTTGCCTTCAGTCCAAACGGCCCTCGCGGAAACGCCGCCGCCCGCCCCGAAGACATCAACGGCATCGAAAACCTGATGCTCCTCTGCCATGACTGCCATCGTCAGATTGACGCCGTAGAACCCGACGCCCACTCGGAAGCGTCTCTCGCCCAGAAGAAACGCGATCAGGAGGCTCATGTCCGAGAGATGATGGACATTCTCAACCCCGAACGGACGGCCGTGGTGCGCTTCATCGCGCCGACGAGGGGAAGGAACCCATCGATATCATTCGAGACCACCCGCCTCGCCGTGTCCCCACGCTTCCCGATCCAGAACCCTGGAACAATCATCGACATGACCGGCGTCTCCGGGAACGGGCGTGCGTTCGTCGACTTGGCCAAGGCCACCATCGACCGCGAGATGGTCCGCCTATACTCCCCGGGAGCGGAGGCACAACGCGCCAACCACGTCTCGGTCTTCGGCATCGCGCCTATCCCGCTTCTTGCCTATCTTGGCCATCGGATCAGCGACATGTTCCCCGTCCAGCTTTTCCCGCACGATCCTAATACCAACGCGTGGACGTGGCGTGACGAGAGGCGTCCCGCCATCGTGTATACGACACAACGTGTGCGGACGGGCACAGACGTCACCAAAGTTGCCCTCGTCCTCTCGCTGAGCGGTACCATTGAACTCGCGAGTCTCCCCACCGCTATCAACGCCGCCTTCACGATCCTTGAGATGACAATGGTCGATCGGCAATCTGAGCCCGGCTTCCTTCGTCAGGCCAACGACCTAGAAGCGTTCCGCTCCTCGTATCGCGGCGCACTGGCAAGCATCAAGACTGAGCACGGTGACGCGACCGAGGTACACCTCTTTGCCGCTGTACCTCCGCCCATCGCGATCGCCTGCGGCCTCGACAGGCGGCGCGAGATCATGCCGCATCTCGTCCTGTACCAGAACACTGAAGCAGGCTTTATTCCCATGCTAACCATCGACGACCATGACGCCTAACGAATACCTGAAAGCCGTACTCGACTCGCAGAAGATGAAGCCTGGCAGCCCTGAGCTGGCACAGTTGCAGAAGCATCGTGAAGAGGTCGAGGCGATCCTACGAAAGAACTTCGGCGAGGGACCCACGATCCGATACGGCGGGTCGAAGGCCAAGGGCACGATGATCCGCGAATCGTACGACCTCGACATCGCATGCTACTTCCCCCACGACGACACGTCTGCTGGCGAGACGCTCAAAGAAATCTACGACAATGTCCATGCAGCCTTGACGGCGGCGGGCTATGTCGTCGAACCGAAGGGATCCGCTCTCCGGATTCGGAACGCGGGCGGCGTAGATTTCCACATCGACGTCGTCCCAGGACGGTTCGTCGACGACAAGGAGGCTGACGCCAACCTCCATCGATCCACCGGCGACAAGGATTGGCTCAAGACCAACCTCGACGTGCATATCGCCCACGTGCGGGACAGCGGCGTAACGGATGCCATCATGCTCCTCAAGCTTTGGCGCGCGCGGCAGAGCCTGCACGTCAAAGGATTCGTGTTTGACCTGTCGATCATCGATGCCCTCGCGGGAAAGAGCGATGAGCCGCTCCCTGAACAGCTCGAACATGTCCTCGCGACGTTTCGCGACGACATCGACAGCTTGAAGGTGGAGGATCCGGCGAACCCTGTCGGGAACGACTTGTCCGAAGACTTCGACGACTCGGTGAAGAGCGTTCTGGCAGATGCCGCCGCCAAAGTGTTGGATCAGGTGAAGGAAGGGGGCTGGGAGGCTGTCTTCGGTCACGTCACGTCTGAGGTGACCGATGCTATGCGTAAGAGTGCAATCACTTCGGCAGCCGCGACGGCGACGCCCGTGAAGCCGTGGTCGCCCGCTGAATAATCAGAACGCAATGGCTACGGCACAGGAAACCGCCGCCATCGTCCGCGACCAAATCTTCCCGACCTATCCCTCGCTTAGGGTTGAGGTCGGGGCAGATTTTGTGTTTGTCAGGGGCTTCTTGCCGATAATGGACGCCGGGAACGTCATCGACCGCTTCGAGGTCGAGATCGCGATTCCGCCGCGCTACCCGACATTTCCACCGAAGGTGAAGGAGGTCGGTGGGCGTGTGCCCCGTAACAAGGATTTCCACTGCAACGACGACGGCACGCTTTGCCTCATGGTCGAAGAGGAATATTGGATCGATGGGTGGTCGTCAAAAACGTTCCTCAATTTTCTCGACGGGCCGGTGAGGAGCTTTTTCCTCTATCAGCTCGCTGTCGCGGAAGGCGTTCCGTGGCCGCACGGAGACCGTCCTCACGGCGGCGCGGGAGTAGCCGCCTTCTATCGGGAACGGTTCGGCATCGCGACCATTGGAGATGCGATCCGATGCCTCGAACTCACGCTGATTCGCGAAATGAAGGGTCATCATCCGTGCATGTGCGGAAATGGGGTGAAGATCCGGAACTGCGCAGCCGAATGCCGACGCCTGATCAAAGAGGTGAAAGAGGGTGTGCCGGAAGAGGTAGTGAAGCGTTCAATTGAGCACCTTCGGAAGGAGGCGCTTAACCCCCAACGCTGAGGCGCTGGCCCATCAAGATAATGTTGGTTTTTACACAAGAGAGAAGCTCGCGCTTCTCTTCTTTCGTGCCGTTGATCAAGACGTGGCGCAAGTATTTCTTGTGATCCAGACGCGGCATCCTTGTCGTCGCCTCCGCGCCGAGCATCGATGCCATGAAACGCTGGTTGCGCTCGAGTTCGTCCTGGAATTTTTTCCTTGAGACGGCGTGGTCGATCTCTAGCTCGTCGAGGATTCCGACGAGCTGTTCTATGAGCGATTCCTCACGGACGTATGGCTCCCTACAGTCCTTGTCCGTGGTCCGGCCGCAATGGTAGTAAACGTAGCGCACTCGCGTACCATCGCGCAGGCTCTTGAACTTTTCCTGCGCCGTAACGCCGGAGCCGCATGCTCCGCACTTCATGAGGCGCGTGAAGGCGAACTCCTTCGAGCCCCACTTGGTCTTTTTCTTTTCCATCGCCAGCTGTCTTTGCACGTCGCTGAACAGCTCCTCGGTGACGATGGATTCGTGCGCGACCGGGAACCAGTTGCCGCTTCCGCACGGGTATTCGAACTTGCCGTAGTAATAGGGGTTCCGAAGCATGAGGTAGATCATGCTGAGCGGCACTTTCTTTCCCTTCCGCGTCCTGAAGCCGACCTCGTCGAGCCACGTTTTAATCTTCCTGCCGCTGTGCCCGAGGTTCGAGACGCGCTCGAACATCTCCTTGATGACGGGTGCCCGCTCCGGATCGAGGAGTACCTTCTGCTCGCCCTTCATGGTCGTCTTGGTGTTGAAGTACCCGAGCGGCGACTGATTCGGCCTCCAGCCCTGCTGCACCTTGGCCCTTTGGCCGCGCTTCACGTTGACGCCTCGGTTATCGTTCTCGAGCTTCGCCTGACTGCACAGGATCATGAGCAGGAACTTCTCGTTCGGCGAGTTGGTGAAGTGTTGGCTCGGCGTCCGAATCTCGGCGAGCTTGCCTTGGTCCATGAGATCGACGAGCGCTCCGAGGTCGCCGCCGTTGCGGCTTAGGCGATCTGGTGCCCACGTCAGGATGCCGTTAAACGTACCCGCACGGATGTCCGTGATAAGCCGGTTGTATTCCGGTCTCTGGTTCGAGTCCTTCGCAGAGTGGCTCTCGCGTCGCGTCGCCACGACCTCCAGCTTCTCGCGTTCGGCCAGCTCCAGCATTTCCTTGATCTGAGCGTCGATCGATAGTGCCTGCCGCTCGTCCTGCTCGCTCGACTTCCGGGCGTACAGGCAGTAGCGGACAGGCATGACATTGGTTGATGGGTCCATAGCCCTAAATTTGCCCTTACAGCCCCTTATACGAGGCATGTAGGACACCAATGCCGCACCCCGACCGTAAAGGCTAGGCCGCCCTTAAAACCCTTTAAAGCCAGATAATCCCAACGAAGCGCCGTACATCCCTAGCAACCCTGATGACGAGCATGGAGAAGGCGTCCGCCAGGTCGTCATGGCGCTCCGCACCGAAGCCGACAAGCTGGCGGATAAGGTCATCGCATCCGGTCTTCGGAAAGTAGATGTTGCCGAGTTCCATCTCTCTCGCCGCCAGCGTTAGCCGTGCCCGCTTGTCCATGCCCTCCGGACTCACGCCGTAGGTCGTGAGGTTTGCGTGTTTCATCGTTTCAATCGCTGCCCGCTGAAAGGCGACATCCTCCACATAGAAGCGGTGGTACTCCCGATCCGTCATCGTTTTGGTGAGCTTGGCTGCCTGGATGATCCCTTCGAACGTTAGGTGCTTGTTCGTTACGAACGGCATAATGTAAACGCGATAGTCCTCGCAGAAACCCTGTCGGTCGGACTTCTTGTACACGGCGGCGGTGACCATCGCGGTGTAGTCAGCCGACTCGCGCTGTGAAATCGCGAGGTCTACACCGGTCGCCACGAATTCGAAGTGCCACCCCGGCTCAAGGATGTTCGGCGCCTCGTCCGGAAGTCCTACGTATCGCTTAATCCATTCCGGCTGCACGACCTGATCGCGGTCGGGAACGATCTCCTGCATGTACTCCCGGCGAAAGGCCCACTGGTCACCAATCTTTCGCTTGAGATCCTCGATGTGCTCCATGGTCGGGAACTTGGCCGGCCACGCAGGACGCCCGTCTATGACGATCGGGTACTGGCGGTAGATGCCTGTGAGTTCCTTTTTCTCGATCTCGTCCTTGAGACGGGCGACGAGTGATTCCTCGTGGAGGAGGTTGCCAACGATGAAGATGTTGCAGGAGTCGCCGCCTGCCGGAATGACTTCCGACTTCAGCCACCGATAGCGCTTCTCGCGGATCTCGCTTGAACGGACCGAATCGAGATCCTCCACGTCATCAATAACGATGAGGTCGGGTCGGTTCGAGGTATTCTTGAGACCGCGAAGCGAGCTGTCCGCCGAAAGCGCCACGATTCTCGTCTTGTGTCGCGGCAGGACGAGCGAGTTCTCGTTCCAAATGTCGCCCACGTTGAACGGACCGTAGTCGTTGATGAGGCGGGTGTTCGTTTCCAGCTCGGACTTGATGTTGTAGAGGATCTGTTTGGCTTGCGGCTCGGTCTTACTAATGATCAGAATGAACTTCTTGCGTCCCGTCACCGCCGCCCAGATGGGATACGAAAGCGAGGCGATCGTGGACTTGCCTGAGTTCCTGAAGGCGACCACGACACGGAGCGGGTCGGCACACGACTCCGTCAGCCGGAAGATCTCTTTATGAAAGGGGGCGAACGGCACCGTCATGTGCTCGCCGAGGTACGTCATGAAGAACCACAAATGACTTTCCGTGGTGAGACCGATCCGAAAGGCGCGCTCCTTCTCGATACGCGAGAAGGTTTCCTCAAGGGATCCGTTTTGAGGTTGAATTTTTTCCTGCATCGCCGTCATTTTTCGATTTCGAATCGACCTCGGTCCCTGCAGGCCCCGCTTCGCCGCCAGCCGCCTCCGCAAGAAGCGCGACGGATTGTCGGATGATCTCTTTTTGCGCGTCCGAGAGTTCGACGGGTTCCTGCTGCTGCGGCGCGAGGAGTTCGACTTTCGTCGCGTACGCGCGGTGGTGGTGCTTGAGCCAGAAGATCACCGCCGTGAGGTTTCCTTCCCTAATGGCTGTCATGAGCTGTGACTCAGCCATGTCGTTCACAAGACCCGCGCCGGTCTCGACGGCCTCGTCGACGGCGGCGGCGAACGCCGGATCGTCCTTGCGCCAGCGATAGAAAGTTGCACGGCCGATTCCGACCTTTTGGCAGGCTCCTTGAACGATCGGCCGCTTGCGAAGCTCCTCGACCAGAACCTCTTTCTGCTTCTCTTGTCGGATGGAGACGGCGTCCTTTTTCTCATTCTCCATACGTGATGCGGGTCGCCTTGAGACCCGTAAGATTCTCCCAGCGCTTCCGGATGACCTCGGCGTACACAGGGCTTTTCTCCATGAGGAAGCAACGGCGCTTGAGCTTCGTCGAGGCGATGAGCGTGCTGCCGCTCCCGCCGAACGGCTCGATGACGAGGTCTCCGCGCTTGGTGAGCATCTTGATGTACGGGATCAGGATCTCGGTCGGCTTCGTGCCGAAGATGACGCCCTGCCCGGAATGTTTCTCGTCCGAGGAGCGGAACTCGATGAAGTCAGTCGGGCAGTTTTTCTTGCCCTTCTCGTACGATTCCCACTGCGGCTTGCCGCTGATGGCGTACAGGGCGGTCTCGTATTCCTCCTGAAGCGGGGCTTCCTCGGGATCGTGGTTGTATGGCACGTCACCTGACGCTCCCACCACGGCGATGTCGTGCTTGTTGAAGAAACGGTATTTCGACGAGAAGCCCTGGTGGCGGTTCTCGAGGTGCCACACGATCATGTTCTTCACCTTCCAGCGCTTCTCCATCTCGTCCCAGATCGTGCGAATGTTCTTCCAGTTCTCGTACACGATGATGGCAAAATCCGGCTTGGCGGCTCCGGCCACACTGTTCATCCACAGCTCGGTGAAGTTGTCGGGCAAGGACTCGGTCTCGAGGTAGCGGCGGTCGCGCTTGTACCCGAAGCCCGTCGCGGCTTCGCCGTGCTTCTTCTTGCCCTTGAGGTAGTCGAGAATATAGGGCGGGTCAGTCATGCACATGTCCGCCTTCTCGCCGCCCATCAGTTTCTTGAACTCCGCTTCGACAGTCGAATCGCCGCACATCATCCGATTTTCCCCAAGCGCCCAGATGTCGCCCTTCTTGATCTCGATCTGGGTGATGTCGAGCTTCTCGAGCTCTTTCTGGAGATCGAACGTCTCCGGTGTCTCCTCGACCTCAAAGATACGATCGAGTTCCTGACTTGAAAACCCGACATCGGACAAGAACGACTCGTCGAAGTTGGACAGCATTTCCCAATCGAACTCTCCGGTCGTGAGGTTGCTGCGGACGTTGTATTCCTCGAACTCCTCCGTGGTGAGCTTCCGGTTCGGGACGCGCACGTCGATCTCCTCGTCGCCGCGTCCGAGAGCCAGAAGAATCTTGACCCGCTGGTGACCTGCGATGAGGCGATTATCCATGTCAATCGCTGGGATCTCCACGAGGTTGAATTTTTCGAGCGACCGCTTGAGTTGCTCCGCCTGCTCGTCGGAAATCTTCCGTGGGTTGCCTTCCCACGGTAGGATCTCAGCGACCTTTCTTTTCTCCGTTCGCCATTGAAGGCTGTGCATAACAAATGGCCATGGTGAGTTAACACCATGACCA
>CAYFZV010000052.1:3525-7716 GCA_964347735.1 uncultured Gammaproteobacteria bacterium | reverse complement strand
CAAGAGCCCTGTCAATAAAACGAAAACCGCTCCCCTGCGGGAGCGGCGTGAGGTCATTTCGATTTAGGCAGCCACTTGTCGATGCGCGCTTTCTCGGCGAAGGCGGCGGATTGTTTCGGCACGACGGCCAGCAGGTAGCGGATGATCGAGATCAGCCAGAGGACGGCGATCGCGAGCCAGACCAGGAACCAGAAACGCGCGCCGAAGAAATAGACGAGCTCGTGCGTGAAGAAGATGAGCAAGAGGCCGAAGACGCCCATCCAGACACCGAACGAGGAGAGGCGCTTGCCGCCTTCGGCCCAGAACATCGATCCGGATTTTTTCTTGGCGATCTGTCCGACCGCGACACCGAAGACGAACAGCGCGGCGAATGATGCGAGCAGCGCCGTCTTCACGACCGGCATGAGTTCGCTGACTTGAAGGCTGAACCAGTACGACCAGGAGAGGAGTGACATAGGTGTGATAGCCGTTTACGAAGTACAGGTAAACAAAGAGCCGCCATTCATGCAAGTAGGGCAGCTCACGTTTTCTTCAAGACGAGCCCGTAGTGGTGCGGCCCCGCTTCGAAGGTTTCGAGGAGGGAGAAACCCATTTGGGTCCCCAGCAACGTGGCCGGTTCTTTGGCGATGCGCTTGTCCGGAGACGGACCGAGCGCGGCGCCGGCCAGCTTCCATTCGATGATGAGGAGGATTCCCCCGGTATGAAGGACCCGCTTCGCTTCTTGGAGCGAAGGCATGCGGTCGACGGCGTGCAGCACGTTCACCATGAGCACCATGTCCATCGAGGCGTCCGGCAGGCGCGAGCCCATCGGCCGCTCGAAGTTGCCCCAGACGAGTTCGATATTGTCGAAACCCGCCAGCTTCATGCGGCTCTGGTTCGCCTGGATGACCGTTTTCAAAATGTCGACGCCGTAGATATGGCCCTTCTCGCCGACGAGTTTCGCCGCCGGAAAAAGGAAATGCCCGACCGCACCGACGCCGAAATCCGCGATGCGCATCTCTTCGCGGATACCCGCTTTTTCGAGCGCGTTGAACGGATCGATGAGCGCGCGGCCTGTCGGCAGGTAGTCCATATCAGTTTCCCGTCGCTTCGCTCGGCACGCCGAAAAAGCTGCCGAAGACCGAACGGAAGAAAATGACGTGCAGATTCGTGATCGTCAGGAACGAGATGAAGATGATCAGGATGCCGATCAGCTTGTACACGAAACGCATGCCGCCGAGATGCGTGTCGGCCCAGCTCGAGATCGAACCGAAATTCTCGGCGAACCAGTTCGACTTCCAGACCATGACGAATCCCAACGCCGCTCCGAGCAACCCGCCGATAATGCGTCCAATCATATGAAGACAGTATAGCAGATGTGGTACGCGTACAAAACAAAAAACGGCTCCGGAGAACCGTCTTTTGGTGGGCGCTGTAGGATTCGAACCCACGACCTACTCGGTGTAAACGAGTCGCTCTAACCAGCTGAGCTAAGCGCCCGTGCCGTTCCAGCCTACCTTTGGCCCTCTTGACAGGCAAGGGCACTTTCATTGACAAATCCACCTGGTTCGTGTACCCTACCTTTACACGCGTACGTAGCACGAGGAACGAGGTCGGCGATAGCCATACTCAGCTCGCAGTGCGAAAGACGAGTGAAAGGTTTTCGAACCTTTGTAACTCACCCGCTAAGCCCAACGCATATGGCAAGCGCAAAGATCTTCGTCGGCAGCCTGTCTTTTCAGGCCACCGAAGATGACCTCAAGGCCGCCTTCAGCCCGTTCGGTACGGTCGTTTCCGTGTTCATTCCGGTCGACCGTATGACGGGCCGCAAGCGCGGTTTCGGTTTCGTCGAGATGTCCTCCGCTGAGGAGGCCGCTCGCGCGATCGACGAGATGAACGGCAAGGAAATTGTCGGCCGCCCCGTCGCTCTGAACGAAGCCCAGCCCCGCCCGGAACGCCAGTAAATGGCGCTCGCACACAACCCCGCAAGGGGTTGTTTGTTTTACGCAAAACAAAGAGCGCACCTGGCGGAGCGAGAGACGCTCTAGCGATAGGTGCGCTGTTAAGATTTTTCGAGCTCTGCATAGACGCTGCCGTCGATGGCTCGAAATCGTACGAGTGCCACTGGACCTTCTCGAGTGAATCGTCCTTCAACGATGGTTTCGGTAACTGTCGACTTCGTTTTGAGTTGATTCATCGGCATGGCGAGGATGCAGCCTTCCAATGCCATGATGAATCTCTCGTCTTCTTTCGCGCAGAGTCGCAGAACTTGCAGCAACTCGATCGTCATGTCTTGGATCAGAAATCTTGTCACTCCCTGCTTCGTTTCAGACACGATGTCCAATACGAAGGAGCCCATCCGCAGTTCGCCAGGACCAGGGTCCAGATCTTCGTCGAAATCTTCGGGGTCTTCCATTTCGTTCCTCTTTCAAAGATCTCGGCTGTCCCTGCCGAAGGGGTCAAAATGACTGGAAAATCTATCAGAAAATTGGCGTTTTGTCAAGCCTAAAGGCCCATCTTGCCAAGATCGAAACGGTAACGTATTGTATGCCTGTTCTGCTGCGAGCGGTCGTGGCGAAATTGGCAGACGCACTACCTTGAGGTGGTAGCGCCCGCAAGGGCTTGAGAGTTCAAGTCTCTCCGACCGCACCACAAAAGACCCAGGCCTAGCCTGGGTCTTTTGTCATTCGAATTTTCTGGTTTTGCCCGTGATGACTTTCAGCCGCTTCGGCAGGATCTCGATGTCGATCACGCTGGAGGAGAGGCGCTGGCCGTCGCGGATGACGGTGACGGGCTGGGTGTGCCGCACGGACAGTTTGCGCACCGGGACGATCGTCGGCGCGGCGAGCGCTTCGTTCTTTCGGAAGAAGCGTGAGAAAAGGCCGCGGCGGGGGGCGGGCTGGAAGACCGTTTCCAGATAACCGTCGTGCGGAGAGCTGATGGTTTCTTCGCCTTCGGCCGTCACGGAGACGGCGGCGAGATTGCAAACTTGGACTTCGTTGTCTTCCGTCGGAATGACGCTGTATTGGCCGTTGCAGGAAATCGCTGCGCGCGTGCGCGGAATGCGCACAGAGGAGAGAAAAAAATGCCCGTTGATGCGGCCGAGGTCGACCGCGTGCATGACGCGGCGCGACAGAATGTTGCAGGCTTCGACGCCTTCTTCCACGCCGAGCAATCCTGCGATGTTGTGCGGGCCGTCACCGATCGGGATCACGCCGAACGCCATCTCGTGCTCCCCCACCGCGTCGATGATGCGACCGATCGTTTCGTCATTACCGACGGCTACGATTGTTTCGACACCCTGCTCGGCGGCATCAGCGACGATCTCGCCGATGTTCTTGAACATCGTGAGACGTTCGATGCGCCCGCTTATGCCCAAGTCCGTCAGACGCGTTTCGACGCGCGAAAGGGTGCGCTCATGGCGCTTGTCGGTGACGAAACTGTCGTAGACGTAGGCGTACATCCTCGATCCGGTTTATTGCTGGAGAATCTCTTCGATCTTTTTCTCGCGCGCGGTGCGCACGGGGCGATTGGAAACGCCCGCAGGTTTCTCTTCGGAGGAAAGTTCTTCTTTTTTGACAGCGTGGACTTCAAGCCCGATCACGAGCTGGCCGCGCATGACGGCGCCCGGAGCGACGGACAGGACTTTCGCCTGGATGTCGCCGAAGACGCGAGCGGTCGAGGCGAGTTCGAGGCGATCGAAGACGCGGAGGTTGCCGTGGAGCTCGCCGGCGATGGTGCCGTTGCGTGCTTGGACGTTCGCGGTGATCTTGGAAGCCTCGCCGACGATCAGGTCGCGTTCGGTGGCGATCGAACCGGTCACGATACCTTCAATCCGCACGTTGCCTTCGCTGACGAAGTCGCCTTCGACGCGCACGGACGGCGCGATGACGGTTTCGGTTTCATGAGCCACGGCTGCGTCCCTTTCGTTCTTGAACATACCTCCAACGAAAAATGATTAGCGCCTGAAGCAGGCTGTGAATTTCTTTCCTTATTGTACTACATCTCCTCCGGGACGGCGAAACCGAGGATATCCGCACCGCGCTTAAGGACGGCGGCGGCGGCTTCGAGGAGCTTCAAACGGGCCTCGCGATCCTCTTTGGAGGCCGAAAGCACGGGCGCATTTTCATACAGGCCGGCAATCGCCTTGGCCGTTTCGTACAGGTGGATGGCGACCAGGGAGGGGCGGTCCTGCTGGGCGGCGCGATGGAC
>CAYFZV010000052.1:0-3425 GCA_964347735.1 uncultured Gammaproteobacteria bacterium | reverse complement strand
CATGGCGCTGCTTGATCTCCAACGCGGCGTCCGTTTCGAGCGCGGAAAGCAAATCATCGGCGTCCACAACAGTGCCTTCGCGCGACTTCATGCGGCCTTCCGGCAGCGTCACGTAACCGTACGAAAGATGTTTGACCTGCTTGGCCCATTCAAAGCCGAGCAGTTCCAGGATCTTGAAGAGTTGCTGGAAATGGAGGTTCTGCTCGTTGGCCGTCACGACGATGGACGTGTCGATTCCTTCTTCCTCGATTTTTTTCTTGGCGAGATACAGATCCTGCGTGATGTAGAGCGACGTGCCGTCCGACCGAAGCACGATTTTGTTCGGCAGTTTGTACGCTTCAAGATCGGCGAAGACAGCGCCGGTTTCGTCTTTCTTAAAGACGCCTTTCTTGAGACCGAGTTCGACGATCTCTTTTCCTTCCTTATAAATTTCGGATTCCTTGTATTCGATGTCGAATTGGAAACCGAACCGCTTATAGGTTTCGTGCTGTCCGGCTTCGCACCAGCCGCTCAAGGTTTTCCAAAGCGCACGCGTTTCTTTGTCGTCCTCTTCCCACAACCGAATGACGTGATGCGCTTCCTTTTCCAAGTTTTCATCCTGCTTGGCAGCCTGCTCGTACATCACGTACAGGTCGCCGAGATAGTGGTCGCCTTTCTTGCCAAGCGATTCGGGCGTCGCCCCGTTCCCCCACTTCTTGTAGGCGACCATCGCCTTCGCGATCGCGAGACCGCGGTCGTTCAAGAGCAGTACGCGCGTCATCTTCTTGCCTTGGGACTCGTACAGGTTCGACAGCGCCGCGCCGATCAGGCCGTTGCGCACGTGGCCGAGGTGCAAAGGCTTGTTGTTATTCGGGCTGATGTATTCGATCATGACCATTTCATGATCGCCTTTGCGGTCGCCGTAGGACTCCGCAGCCTTGAGTACGGCCGAGGTCGCGTGGTCGATAAGATCCGATTTCTCAAGGAAAAAATTGAGATACGGGCCTTTGGCCTCGACGCGTTCGAAGCCTTTCGGCAGCTTCACCTCGGAGGCCACATCAGCCGCGATTTTGGGCGGCGCGGACTTCAGTTTTTTTGCCAGCGAAAAACACGGAAACGCGAGGTCTCCGTTTTCGGACAGCTCCGGATATTCCAAAGCATCGGCGACGATCTCTTCGCCCGTCGCCTGTGAAAGCGACTTCGCGAGCGAAGCTTTCAGTTCTTCGATGAGGTACATGTCAGACGATCTTCACGAAATGCAGCTTGCCTTTCTGGAGGACGCTTCCGCCTTTGGGGATCTCTTGCATCGGATTTTTCACTACGGCACCGTCAATCTTGACGCCACCGCTTTCGATATCGCGACGCGCTTGCGAGTTGGACATCGCGAATGCGACGGCAACAACCTCATAGAGCCTCATCGGCTTCGGCAGCTTCCAGCTTTTCATCTCGGTCGGCATCTCGCCTTTTTGGAAACGCGATTTGAAACCCTCTTCAGCTTTCTCAGCCGCTTTCTTGTCGTGATAGAGAGCGACGATCCGCTTAGCGAGCCGCATCTTCACGTCACGCGGGTTCTCTCCCCTCTTGAGCGCAGCGTTCTCTGCGGCAATTTCTTCCTTGGAGTAGTCGGCGGCGAGTTCGAGCCAGTTCGGGAGCGCCATATCCGGCACGGACATCGTCTTGCCGAACATCTCCTCGGCGGAATCCGTGAGTCCAATGGTGTTGTTCAGCGACTTCGACATCTTTTCCTTGCCATCGGTGCCGACCAGGATCGGCGTCGTCAAGATGTCTTGAGGGACCATCTCCTTTTTGTTCATGAGCGCACGGCCAGCGAGCAGGTTGAACGTCTGGTCGGTGGCGCCGAGCTCGATGTCGGCCTTGAGCGCGATCGAATCGTAGGCCTGGAGCATCGGGTAGAGCAGCTCGTGCATGTGCACGTCTGTTTTTTCCTTGAGGCGCTTCGAAAAATCATCGCGTTCGATAATGCGGGCGACGGTGAATTGCGCAGAGAGCGACACGAAATCGGCGGCCTTCAACTTGCCGAGCCATTCCGAGTTGTAGCGGATCTCGCCCTTCTTCACGTTCAAAATCTTGCCGACCTGTTTCAGGTACGTCTTGGCGTTTTCCTTGATCTCCTTGGAGGAGAGCATCGGGCGCGTCTTCGACTTGCCGGTCGGGTCGCCGATCAGCGCGGTGAAGTCGCCAATCAAAAAGATGACGGTGTGGCCGAGGTCTTGGAATTCGCGGAGCTTGCGGAGCACGACGGCATGGCCGATGTGCAGATCCGGGCGCGAGGGGTCGGCGCCGAGCTTGATGCGGAGTTTCTTGCCGGAACGGAGTTTCTTTTCGAGGCTCTCCCGGACGATCACGTCGGAGACTTGATGGTCCAAAAGATGCTGAATGGCGGCGTCAGACGGGGCTTTCATATGGAGAGACTTTAACGGGAACGAGGCAAAAAAACAACCCAAGAAGGGTTGTCAGTCGGCGCCCTCCCGACGAACGGGCAGCTGCTTGAGCGCGAAGCGAGCGACGGCGAGCGAGTTCTCCGTGAGTTCGTCTTTGAGAAGATCACACAGCTGAATGACAGGCTCGTCGAGCCAGCGCAGCACGAAGGTCCAGCGCGTGCTGAACTTATCGGTTTGTGCCATGAATACGAATACGCGCCCGTTCGCGATGCCTTCATAGGTCTCGAGACGAGTGCCTGCTGCAGGAATGTGCGAACGCTCGTCGGTTAAGACGACATCACCGGATTCGAGCGCGTCGATGAAACGACGGATCGTTTTCTTGTCCGAGCGCTGGTGCGCGACATACGCGCTGGCGGCGATGGCAGCGGCTCCGCCCAAGAACCAATACAGGATACGCATGCAAGCCTCCTGAAAAGATCATCTGTACATTCTCATGCACGGTCAGCGCACGTCAACAAAAAAGAAGCCATGATGGCTTCAGACGCGTTTCTCGACGCGCTTCTTCGGCACGCGCGCTTGGCGATAACGACCGCGCTCGTCCCAGAACGAGATTTTTGATCCGTTCTGATAGATATCATTGATGATCTCGTAGTGGACACCCCACTCCACGCGCGAAGTCGACACTTCGATCATAGCGCTCGTTGAAGGCGTTTGCGTGCCGTTGTCGTATCGACACAGCGTGCATTGGAGCGTCTTGCCGAGGCTCCGCTGCCGTTCCACGTATCGGCGCTTGCCGAACCGATCAGTGGTCGTACGCATGAAAAGATTTCCGCCGCCGAACGATTCTAGTTCCTGGTGGTAGACGACGTCCTGGCGGTTGGCGTAGACCATCATCTCCATCGACAGGATTTTGTACCTGGCGAGATCCTCGTCGGTCGTCGGGTACGGAATGGTGGGGCGCGGCGACTCACCGCGTTTCTCTTTCGGCGTACCCAAGGCGATAAGAAGAACGAACACCGCTCCGGCGAGCCCCGCGAAAATGAC
>CAYFZV010000051.1:3379-7925 GCA_964347735.1 uncultured Gammaproteobacteria bacterium | reverse complement strand
GGGCTCTTGCGTCTATGGCAAAGCGCGCCATATGCAAACTGAAAGGAAAAAACTCGGCGACGCGGGGGAACGGCACGCGGCCGCGTTTTTAGAATCGCGCGGCTACCGTATCCTCGCTCGGCAGGCGGGGATCGCGCGGGTGGGGGAGATCGATCTGGTCGCGTATGATCCGTGCGGCGACATCGTGTTCGTGGAAGTGAAGACGCGTCACGATGCGAAATACGGTCCGCCGGAAGAAGCGATCACCGCTAAGAAACTCCAGCGCATGATGCGCGTGGCGGAAACGTGGCGCGTGCGTAACGGCAAGTATGATCGCCCCTGGCGCGTCGACGTGATCGCGATCGAACTGACCGGCGTGGAACCGGTCATCCGGCATTTGCAGGCTCTTCGATTGGAATGACCCCGCTCCGGGACGCGCCCCTTCGACACGGCTCTCGCCGCCGAAGTGCGGCTCGGCCTCACGCTCGGCTGTCGCCTCCGCGATGGTCTCAGGAGCGCGTCCCTGCGCGGAGTGTCGCTAGGAACGGGCGGGAAATTGAGGGCTGAGCGTAAGCGAAGCCCGGAAGTGCGGGTGGCACCGCAGGCGGTCGATCCCACGCGCAGCGAAGCGAGCATGGGAGCGAGCGCCGAGAGGTGACAGGACCCGCCTCCTCTATTTGACGCGGAAGCCGCTCCGTGGTATTCTATGGCCGTAATGATGCCAGCCTTGAAATGAGGCTGGCGTTTTTCTTACCCACGTTTTCACGCCACTATGGCCAGCCCGATCGTCCAGGCGATTCAGCAGATTTGCGAAGAAAAAAACATTCCGTACGAGGTCGTGATGGAAACCATCGAGGCCGCTCTTGCGGCCGCCTTCCGCAAGGATTTCGGCAATAAGAACCAGAATCTTAAAGTCGAGTTCGATCCGGAGACGATGAAGATCCGTGTCTTCGACGAGAAGCTCGTGGTCGAGGACCAGGAACTTCCGACAGAAGAAGAGCTCGCCGCGCTCGAAGCTTCGCAGGCGCAGGGCGCCATCGAAGAGCCGCAGCTCGACGAGGAGGGCAATCCGATCAAGCGCTTCAATCCGAAGCTCGAGATCATGCTTTCGGAAGCGAAGAAGATCAAACCCGACGCCGAGCTCGGCGAAACGCTCCGCATGGAACTCGAGGTTCCGGGCGAATTCGGACGCATGGCCGCACAGACCGCCAAGCAGGTCATCATCCAGAAGCTCCGCGAAGCCGAACGCGAAAACGTCTTCGGCGAGTTCAAGGGCCGCGAAGGCGAGATCGTGAACGGCATCGTCTCCCGCAAGGAAGGCCGCTTGGTGCTGGTCGATCTCGGCCGCGTCATGGCGACCATGCCGCCGGAAGAGCAGATCCAGACCGAAAACTACGGTCCCGGCGCGCGCATCAAGGTCTACGTCAGCTCCGTCACCATGACGACCCGCGGTCCGATGGTTATTGTGAGCCGCGCGCATCCCGACATCGTCCGCAAACTGTTCTCCACTGAAATTCCGGAAGTCGCGAGCGGCGCAGTGCAGATCCATTCGGTCGCCCGCGAAGCCGGCTCCCGTTCCAAGGTCGCCGTCTCGTCGGAAGATTCGAACATCGATCCGATCGGTTCGTGCATCGGCCAGCGTGGTACCCGCATCCAGACGATCATCAGCGAACTCGGCGGCATGGAGAAAGTCGACGTCATCCTGCATGATGCCGATCCCGCCGTCTTCATCGCCAAGGCGCTCGCGCCGGCAAAAGTGAAGGCTGTCGATCTCGACGAAACGAATCGCATCGCTACCGTCCGCGCCGACGCCGACCAGTTGTCGCTCGCGATCGGCAAAGGCGGGCAGAACGTTCGCCTGGCCTCGCGCCTGACGGGCTGGAAGATCAACGTCATGGACGTGAACGAAGGTGTCATCGCCGCCGCCGCGACCGAAGCCGCGCCTGCGGAAGAAGCCGCCAAGCCGGATGAAATCACCGAAGAGGTGACTGAAGAAATGGATTCGCTCTCGAAAGGCACGGAGGTTCCGTCAGACGAGAAAGGCGAGTAGAATGACCGCATAACCGAATTTTTCCATGCTTGCGATCTATCACGCAGTGCTCTACCAGCCGATCCTGAACCTGCTGGTCGGCCTCTACGACGTCCTGTTTCATGATTTCGGCCTGGCCATCTTGGCGCTCACGCTGCTCGTGCGCGGCGCGCTCTGGCCCCTGACCCACAAGGCGCTCGCCAATCAGAAGGCGATGCTCGACATCCAGCCGAAGATCAAGGAAGTCCAGACGAAATACAAGGACAACAAGGAAGAGCAGGCGAAGGCGATGATGGCGGTCTACGCGGAGCACAAGGTCAGCCCGCTCTCCTCGTGCTTGCCGCTCTTGATCCAGCTGCCTCTGTTCATCGCCCTATATCAGGTGCTTTCCGCCGGTCTCAAATCCGAAGGTTTGAACGCCCTCTATGCGTTCGTCCCGAATCCGGGCACGATCTCGACGATCTCCCTCGGCTTCCTCGACCTCTCGAAGCCGGCCATCGTGCTCGCGATTCTCGCGGCCGCCGCACAGTACTGGCAGGCGAAGATGATGCAGCGCAAAGACGTCACGGTGCATGGCGAAAAGAGCAAGGACGAAGACACGATGGCGATCATGAACAAGCAGATGCTCTACATGATGCCGGCGATGACTCTGTTCATCGGCTGGAAGTTGCCGGCGGGCCTCACGCTCTACTGGCTGCTCACCAACCTGGCGATGATTCTCCAGCAGAAACTCGCCTTCAAGAAGAAGTAAGCGACGCTGGAAAAAAACAGCGGTTCCGGGCTATACTGGAACCGTTGTTTTGTTTTTCTATGGCTGTCATCGAAGAGAAAAAATTGTTGAAATTGCCGGTGGAAACCAAGAGCGGGATGAAGCTCGGCCGCGTGATGGGTTTCGATTTTGATTGCGAGAACCAGGCTGTTCTGCGCTGGCGCGTGCGGCCGCAAGGCCTGACGGCGCGCGTCCTGCCGCATCCGCTCCTGATCACGCGCGAACAGGTGCTGTCGATCACGGCGGAAAAAATGACCGTCGACGACAATGTCGAGAAAGAAATGGAACTCGCCAAGGCGAAAGCGATCGGACTCGTCTCCAACGTCAAGGCATGAAAGCGGTGCTGGAGGGCATTTTGTCGGCACTCGCATACTACGATGCGTTCGAATTTCCATTGACGGCCCAGGAGGTTTTTTTCGTGCTTCCGAGTTCTGAATGTTCACGCCCGACGCTCGAGGATGTGGAAACGGCGCTCTTCGAAGCCGCGCGCATGGGCCTCGTCGCATCATCGGAGGGTTTTTATTTTTTGCCCGGACGTGCCGCGCTCGTGGCTGCGCGCAAAGCCAGATACGCCTTTGCGGAAGGGAAGTACAGGCGCGTCGAAAAGTTCCTGCGGCTCGCGCGCCATGCTCCATACGTGCGCGCCGCCTTCGTCTGCAACACGCTGGCCCGATCGAACGCCCGTGCGGACAGCGACATCGACGTGTATCTCGTGACGGAACCGGGCCGTATCTGGTCGACGCGCCTGCTCGTGACGGGGCTCGCCGCCCTGCTGCGCGTGCGCCCGACGGAAACCGAATCCGCCGACCGCATCTGCCTTAGTTTTTTCGTCACCTCCGACGCGTTGGATCTGCGCGCGCTCGCGATCGAGGACGACGTCTATCTCGCGCATTGGCTGCACGAGCTTTATCCCGTGTATGACGAAGCTGGCATCGCCCGCCGCTCCTACGTCGAAAATGGCTGGCTGCGCGACGTGCTGCCGGAGACGCGCGTGCAGGTGCCAGCGCCTCGACGCGCGGTTGCGCCGCGTTTCGTATCCGCCAAACGCCTGACCGAGCGCGCGCTGGAGGCCGTGTGCGGCGACGGTTTCGAACGGTGGGCGAAAGGCAAGCAGCTTTCGTGGATGCCGTCGGGTCTCCGCGCCGCCGCCGGCACATCGGCTTCCGACGTCGTCCTGACCGACAGCGTACTGAAGTTCCACGATCGCGACCGTCGCGCCGAAATCCGCGACGCCTATCATGAAAAACGCTCCCATGTCCTTCGCACGTTGGCGTGACCGCCTCACATTACTGCTCGTCGCGCTTCTCCCTTGGCAAGCGCGCTATATAAAAGAAACCGCCGCGCTTTTCGGCGTGCCATGGGAACAGGGAACGACCTCGCTTTATGTACTCGATATGTTTGTCATCGCGGCGGTGCTGTGCCATCTGCTCGCGATCGCCGTCGAGTGCGAACCGAGGAAAGCCGGCACGCCGCTCTGGCTCGATCTCGCCGCCCTGATTCCGGTCTACGCCTTCGTGTCGGTTTTCTGGGCGTATGATACGACGGGTGCGCTCTTCACGCTCATCCGCGTGTGCGAAGGGTATGCGCTTGCCTACCTCTTGTGGGTGTCGGACGTGCCGCTTGTTTCGGCTTTGCGCGCTTTCGTGCTTGGAACGACAGTGTCAGCCGTACTGGGCCTGTGGCAATTTTTCACGCAAACATCATTCGCTTCGACCTGGCTCGGCATCGCCGCGCATCCCGCCCACCAGGCGGGCGTGTCGGTCGTTGAG
>CAYFZV010000051.1:0-3369 GCA_964347735.1 uncultured Gammaproteobacteria bacterium | reverse complement strand
GCCAAGGTGCGCTCGGGCTCGGTTTTCTGGGCGAGAGCCCCATTAGCATCTCGGACTCCGCAACAAGCAGATTCTTTGTTGAGGGGAGCAGGGTGTTGCGCGGATACGGCACGCTGCCGCACCCGAACATTCTGGGCGGATACGCCGCGGCGGGACTCGCGGCTTGCATGGCGCTTGCCACACAGGCGCGTCGGACGCGTCCCGTGCTTTTTGCCGCCGCTCTCGTGCTGGGTGCCGGTTTGATCGCGTCCGGTTCGCGCTCCGCCTGGCTCGCCGCGTTCTTCGTGATCGCCACGGCGTTCCTGTTGCCGCGCGCGACGGCTTCGAAAGAAACCCGTCGGAACATCGCGCCGACCTTGCTCGCCGCGCTCGGCGGCATCGCTTGCGCTGCAATGTTCGCGCTGCCGATGCTCACGTCACGCGTTTCGTTTCAGGGGCGCCTCGAAGTCCGTTCGATTTCGGAACGGGCCGCTTCCATGACCGACGGCACGGAAATGTTCCTGCGGTATTTTGCGACCGGCGTCGGCATCGGCAATTACTTGCCGACTGCGTACTTGTCACTCGGCACACCGGAGGATCCGTACGCGCTCCAGCCGCCGCATTTCGTTCCGCTCCTGGTCGGCGCCGAGCTCGGGTTTTTCGGCATCGCCGTCCTGCTCGGTTTCGTCTTCGCCTGGTGGTACGCAGCGTTGTGGCTGATGCGCCGCGCCGCGTCTCCGCTTGTCGCCGCCGCCGCGACGCTGCCGATCGTCATCATGATCATCGGTCTTTTCGATCACTACCCCTTCGATCTCTTCGCCGGCACGATGCTGACCGGCGCGCTCTTCGGATTTTTCCTCAAAGCGGGGGAGGAGGACGCGGGTTGACGCGCGTCTCGAATGCCGCTATCTTAAGAGAACCTTCGTTCTTCCCACGCAACACAGAAAGAGAGGTTCCCGGTGCTCAAACCACAGTTGTCCCGACGTCCCATTTGGCATCGCTCGACGTTCATGATGGGCGTCTTCATCGGCGCGGTGATCGGCATGATCGCCTTCGCTACCCTCGACCGGGCTCTCTCTTCTCCTGACGCCGATGTGCAGATCACGCACAGCGGTACGCTCGATGCGGATGTAGTCAGCCCGAGCCACGATACGCATTATGGCCCCATGATCCTAAGCGGTTGTCTCGTGTCCGGCGCTTTCTGCATCGAGCAGTGGCTGCCGTACGAGTCGATCGACACGATCGCGGCTCTGTCCTACGAAGAGGACTACCGCTACGGCGCCTGCTTCCTCGGTTGCCTCTATGTCAATCGCGGCTACGGCTGGTTCTGCGAACGGCACGTGTTCTATCTCTCATTTCCACGCCACTTCCGATAAGGGTCCGTCGGCACTCGCAAGGGTGTCTTTTCTTTTTCGCACCTCGAGATTGACAGGAAAAACGGCCTTCTCTACAATGCGGCTAGCACTCACGTATTCAGATTGCTAACACGAATTTTATGAAATTGCGCCCCCTCGGTGACCGCATCGTGGTCAAACCCCTCACGCAAGAAGAGGTGACCAAATCCGGCATCATTCTTCCCGAAACCGTCGACAAAGAACGACCGGAGCGCGGCGAAGTCATCGCCATCGGTCCCGGCAAAGTGCTCGACAACGGAGCCTTCGCGCCCGTCGGCGTCAAAGTGGGTGACAAGGTCGTCTTCAAAAAATATTCTCCCGACGAAGTGAAGATCGATAACGTCGACTATCTCGTCGTCGCGGAATCGGACATCATGGCTGTCATTGAATAATATGTCGAAACAAATTTTTTACGGCGAGGAAGCGCGTCTCAAATTGAAAGCGGGCGTCGACAAGCTGGCGAACGCGGTCAAAGCGACGCTCGGCCCGAAGGGCAAGAACGTCGTGATCGCTCGTGGCTACGGCACGCCGATCGTCACCAAGGACGGCGTAACGGTCGCG
Source organism: uncultured Gammaproteobacteria bacterium (assembly GCA_964347735.1). Lineage (GTDB taxonomy): Bacteria > Patescibacteriota > Patescibacteriia > SG8-24 > DYFX01 > DYFX01. The sequence goes on along the minus strand of CAYFZV010000051.1, from coordinate 1,435 downwards.
AAGGAAATCGATCTGGCCGACAAGGTCGAACAGATGGGCGCCGAACTCGTGCGCGAGGCGGCTTCGAAAACCAATGACTCGGTCGGCGACGGCACCACCACCGCCACGCTTTTGGCGCAGGAGCTGATCAACCTCGGTTTCGAGAAGATTAAAGCTTCGCGTTTCGAAGTCGACGTCCACGCCATGCGCGCGGGCATGCATGAGTACGTCGAGGAGGTCTCGAAGAATCTCGATGCGCAAACCGAACAGATCGTCGGGAACCGCGACCGCATCGCGCAGGTCGCGACCATCTCTGCCAACAACAACGAAGAAGTCGGAAATTTGCTGGCTGATTTGATGATGAAAGTCGGCAAGGACGGCGTCGTCACGGTCGAAGAATCGCAGGGCACATCGATCGAAACCGAGCATGTCGAAGGCATGCAGTTCGACCGCGGCTACGTTTCGGCCTACATGGTTACGAACGCCGAGCGCATGGAAGCTTCCTATAACGACGCGCATATCCTGATCACCGACAAGAAGCTCTCCTCGATCCAGGAACTCCTGCCGATCTTGGAAAAAGTCGCAGCGACCGGCCGCAAGGAAGTCGTGATCATCGCGGAAGACGTCGACGGCGAAGCGCTTACGACACTCGTCGTCAACAAGCTGCGCGGCGCCTTCAACGTGCTGGCCGTCAAAGCTCCGGGCTTCGGCGACCGCCGCAAGGAAATGCTGAAGGACATCGCGACGCTCACGGGCGGCAAAGTCATCATGGACGAGCTCGGTCTCAAACTCGAGTCCGTCGAGATTGAAGACATGGGCCGCGCCTCGCGTGTCACCGCCACCAAAGATAAGACGACGATCGTCGGCGGCAAAGGCTCCGAAGCCGACATCCAGAAGCGCATTAGCGAGATCAAGAACGAGCTCGCCAACGTCGATTCCGAATTCGACAAGGAAAAGCTCCAAGAGCGTTTGGCGAAACTCACGGGCGGCGTGGCTGTCATCAAAGTCGGCGCCTCGACCGAAGCGGAAATGAAAGAGAAGAAGTTCTTGATCGAAGATGCCGTCAACGCCACGAAAGCCGCGCTCGAAGCCGGCATCGTCGCAGGCGGCGGCTCGGCGCTCCTGCGCGCCAAGGTTGAAATGGGCGAGAACACGCTCGCCGACGCGTCATCTGTGGCCGCATCGAAGCACGTCGGCCGCGAAATCGTCGCGACGGTGCTCGAAAGCCCGATGCTCCAGATCGCCAAGAACGCCGGCAAGAACGGCCTCGACATCGTTACGTCCGTCGCTGCGAAAATGAAATCTGCCAAGCGCGCCGGCTACGACGCCAAGAGCGAAACACTCGTCGATGACATGCTCGCCGCGGGCATCGTCGATCCGGTCAAGGTCACCAAGAACGCACTCCAGAACGCTGTCTCGGTCGCGGTGATGTTCCTCACCACCGAAGCGGTCATCG
>CAYFZV010000050.1:0-7931 GCA_964347735.1 uncultured Gammaproteobacteria bacterium | reverse complement strand
TTCTTTATACGCAAAGAAAAAAGCGTCGGAGAGGTCGTCCACTTTTTTGTTCCATGCATCGCCGTAGAGGCCGCGCGCGGCGGTTTCCGAGGCCAGCCAGCGCAGACGCCCGCCCGCGCCGACCGCAAAGACGCGCGGATCGCTTTGCAATTTCACGAGTCGCGAGCCCGGCTTGTAGGTGACGTTGCCGCCGATCAGGTACGACGCCAATTCTTCGTCGGAAACCGCCTGCACGTCGGAAAAATCCGCGTACCAGGAAAAATACACTTTCTCATTCGGGAAAACGTAACGCTTGCCCTCGTCGACGTAGTAGACCGCTGGAGAAGACCCTTTGATGAGCGAACTCGCGGCATGCGTCATCGACGGCATGCCGAGCGCGCAGACCGCGACGGCAACGAAAAAGCGGAACTTCCGCATATGATCGCATTGTAGCATACGCTTCCGACATGGTAACCTGTGATCGATATTCTTTTTTCTTTTTATGCGCAAATTAGCCGCACTCTGTGCCGCGTTCGGCGTCGTGTTCGCTCTGCCAGCTTCCGCTCTGACGTTTTCGTCGACCAGCCTGACGAGCACGACGACGCTTTCGAAGACCACGACGACGACCGCCGGCATCCTGCCGACCAGCTCGTTCAGTTTCATCGACACGACGTTCGACGCGCTTGCGATCACCTTCTCGCTCTCGCCGGAGTCTAAAGTGCAGACCACCCTTGCGGTTTCCGAGGAACGCGCAGCCGAATCGGCCGTCATGAGCTCGATCGGAAACATCGAACTTGCGGCCTCGACCGCTACGGCCGCCAGTACCGATCTTGCGAAGGCCGTCATGATTGCTTCTACCGCAGACGCAACGTTGCAAACCGCGATGATCACGGACATCCAAGCATCCACCACAACCATCACGACCATGCTTCAGGAAGGCGTGGCGTCCGCCCCGCTCGAATCCAAGACGGATCTGGAGATTGCGCTCACGCCGATCGTCAACGTCATCGCCGAAGCGCCGAAAGCCGTCACGACAACGACGCTCACGACAACGACGGCGGCCAGCTGTGATCAGACCGCTTTCACAGCCTGCGTGCGCACGAACGGTTGCACCGAAGACACCTCCGAGACCTGCTTCAAAGCCTGCCCGCCGAAATCCGTGACCTGCGAGGATCCGAAAGCAGGCAAAACCTGCAAGCAGCCGGACGTGGCCTGCGTGAACCAGTGCTTGAACAAGATTATTTCTTGCTTCGACAGCTGTCTGACCGCCTCGCATTGCTCCAAGGACCAGGTCAACACCACGACGCTCAAGCTCGTATCACCCGAAGAAGTGCAGCGCGTGTTTCAGTTGCAGCTCCAGGCGCAGACCAGCGGAACGGTTCAGTAATCACGTGACAGGAAGTTCCGGCGGGCTCAACTGTTTGAGAGCCTGCCGGAGTTTTTTTACGTACGTCACAGTTTCCGGAAGCAGCGTCGCTTTTTTCATGAGATTCACGGCCGCGCTGCGAGCGCCTGTCTTCTTGGCCAGCGCCGCGATTTCCGCAGCGTGCGGCTCCGACCATGCATCGCCCCACCGTACGATCGCCCGTTTCACCCGGGTTTCGCCGGTGTTGTAGGCAGCGGCGAGATACTCGTTCACCCGCATCGGATCCACGTTGTAAAGATCCTTCACGCCCAGCGGCATCGAAGCCAAAATGGCGTCGAGATACGCGATCTGCGCCTTGATGGCGTTGACCGGATCCGTCATGCCGCGGGTGAAATCACCGATAAGATTCAGTTCCTTGCGCTTGACCATGATCGCATACGTGCTCGGGATGAACTGCACGAGTCCGAGCGCACCCGCCGAAGAACGCGCGTAGACGTACGCGTCGTTCTGATTGCCTGCCAAGATCACGTAAAAGGCGCCCATCCCCGCTTCGGCGTTGTCCGGTGACAACGCCGTCAAGCTGACGTGCTCGATGATCGCGATCGCTTCGACGAGTTTCGGATCGATCACATCAACCAACAACCGGTCGGGAAACGCGCGGGACCGCACGCCCGATGTCCGGAGCGCTTCATAGGCCGCCGCGATTTCGGCACGTACGGTGTTCTGTCCCCACGCGACCATCTCCGCCGTATGCAGGCCGCTCGAATACGGCGTATAGATGACGTCGCGCAACTCGTATTTGGGTTTTTTCTTTGAAATCGAGACGTCCTTGAAAATTGGATAGCGCACGGCGACCACGACGCGCTCGCCCTGATCGACGGCAAAGGTGGAATTCACGCCGTTGTTCTTTTTGACGACAACGCTCGCATCCCCGGCCGTCAACGGATCGAGTTTCAGCCCCGTGCCGTTCTTTTTCGCCCCGACCAGCCGGATCTCGTCGGTCCTGGCGTCCCAAATTGCCAACGTGACATCCACCCAAACGTCGTACGTCGTGACAACCGCTGGTTTTTTTCCGGCATCCGCCTCCATCCGCTCTTGCAACATTGCGCGGGCGCGGATAACGGCGGCTTGAATCGTGCCCGCGTTGTTTTGGATGGGCGGCAGCGGAGCCGCGTCAGGCGCTGTCGTCACGGGCGCAACAGGCATCACGGCTTCAAGCAATTTCATCAAATTGCCCTTGGAATCGGCGCTCAAACCGCTGGTGGGGTCGTAAAAACGACCGTCGGACATTTCAAAAAACTTAGGTTCCTCCGCGCGCGCGGATGCGGCCGCGCCGAAAAGCGCGAGACTGGCGATCGTGACGGCAGTGATACGTGCGTGGAGTTTCATAGACAAGCGTTGGGATAAGACGGAGTGCCTCGGCGTTTCTTACACGGCAGGCGTCGACGTCGCGACAGTGTCGAAATCTCGGTAGACGTTCCGCGCGTTCCACAGCAGGTACCCTTTCCCGTTTTGATCGCGTACAGCCTTGATCTGCGCGCGGATCATATCAGCGTCGTAGACCGCGCCGATGTCGAAGGCTTGGATCCACGGCCGATGCTGGGCGAGCGGCGCGCCGCAGGGCAGGAGGAACGTCGAGGTTGCGCTTTTGACGCCGGTTGCGAGGTCCGTACACTCTTTTTCCCTCTGCGCGTACAATTTGTTCGCTTTTTTCAAGCTGTCTGCGACGATCTCATACGGGTGTTCGGCCGGATTCGCATACCCGAGCGTGCCGCTTCCATAGTGGGAAGGATACACCATCGCGGAAATCGCGGTCGCATACGGCAGAGCGTCGACGAGCAGCTGGCCGATACCCAGATCATAGTCGGTGTACCACGTGACGTACCCGAACAGATCGTAGGACACGGGGACGCGCTCCTTCACCTCGAGCTGATCGTGCATGAAACGGAAAAATTCGCGGATGACCAGGTGTTTCGGTTTGGCTGCTTCTTCGGGCGGATAGCTGATCGTCGTCATGTCGCCGTCGCTCGGAAAACGGATGTAGTCGAACTGCACTTCGTCGAAGCCGCGGATATACGCCTCGCGCGCGATTTCGGCATTATACCGCCAGGCCGCTTTCGACGCGGCGTTGACCCAGACGACGCCTTTGTAATCCGCCCAAACGCCGCCGCCTTTTTTCTGAATCGCTTCGGCGGGAAAACGCGAGACATAGAAAGGATCCTGGAAAACGAACACGCGCGCGATGCGGTACACATTCCGCCGACCGGCTTCCTCGAGCACCGCATCGATATCCTTGATCGTGGCGACTTCCGGCGCGGCCATTTTCAGCGACGCGCGCTTCGGCATGAAGGCGAGACGACCATCATCGTTTTTGACATCGATCACGACCGCGTTCATGCGGTTGCGTTCGAGGTACGCGAAAATATTCGTGCGCAGTTTCGGGGAAGCCGCGGTCGAAGCGCTCATATAGACGCCGCGCACTTCTTCCGGCATCGGTACGTGCCGTGCCGCGTTCGGCAATGCAGCCAATGGTGGCGTGGGCATGGCGGTCGCGAACAGGGTCGCCGCCCAGTCCGGCGTCGGCGCGGTGAAATAGATTCCCAGGACGAGTGACGTTCCTGCAAACACGACCCAGCTGAAGACGTGGATGGGCTTCTTCCACTGGTCCATGTTAATGGGCGTAGGGCGGCTGCGCATCCAGGCGCGCCGTCAGGAGCAGCGTTTCGCCGCTGCGCGCCACCTTCATTGTAACCGCGTCGCCGACATTCAACGACTGGATGATTTTTGCCAACGTCATTTTTCCTTCCAACTTCTTGCCGTTCACTTCCAAAATGATGTCGCGGTCCATGAGACCGGCCGCGGCGGCAGGGCTGCCGGGCAACACGACCGCATCGCGCGGATCATCCGAACCGACCAGGGCGCCGTAGGCGTATGCGAGATGCTCTTCAAGTTGGAGTTCCGGCGTGATCACGTAGTAACGGACGCCGAGACGCGGCCGCGCGATTGCGCCGTAGACGTGATACGAATTTATGACTTTGCGAATTTCCGAAACCGGGATGGCGAAACCGAGCCCGCGCGCGCTCGTCTCAACCGCCGTGTTCATCCCGATCACGTTGCCATCAAGATTGAGAAGCGGACCGCCGGAATTGCCGGAATTGATAGCCGCGTCGGTCTGCAGGAGTTCTTCGAGACGCTCCGTCGCGCCCGTGACATTGTTGGAGGCTTCGACCTCGCGGTTCACGCCAGACAAAATGCCGCGCGTGACAGTGTTCGCGTATTTGCCAAGCGCGTTGCCAATCGCGATCGTCGTCTGGCCGAGCCGGTACGTGTCGTCCGCCTCAAGTGCGAGCGTCGGCAGTTTTTCCGCCTCGATCTTCAAAAGCGCCAAATCGTTGACTGGATCGATATCAGCCACGCTCGCTTTAAACGAGCGGCCGTCCGGAAGAAACACCGTCAGGATGGCGTCGCGTTTGTAGGCGACGTGCCGGTTCGTGGCGATCAGGCCGTTCGGGTTCACAATAAAACCCGTCCCCTTCCCGACCTGAACGTTGCCGACACCATTACCGCGCGCTTCTTCCTCGACAAGGATCGAAACGACGGCGGGCGACGTTTTGGCGATCATCCGGACCATGCGGTCTTCTTCCGTTAACGGCGCGGAGGCTTTTTGAGCAGCGCCCGCGGAAGGAAGCCAGGCCGACCAGGCGAAGTGGACCGTCAACGCGACTGCAAGATTCAAGATGAGAAGCGAAGCAGTTCTGACAACGCGAAGACGTGCGGAAGGTGTTTCCATAGTTGACACCAGTGTACCGTCGGAATGATTGCCCGACAACCCTTTTGCGTGCTATGCTTTCGGCATCTATGCGCAAATTCCTGCTGATTTTCCTTCAGTTTTCGCTGCTCTTCGCGGCATTTCCCGTACGGGCTGCCGAAGGCGACGCCGGCTATGTGCTTTCCGACGCCGATCTGACCGACACCAACGTGCCGGACGGATTTTCGCAGCAATTTTTGGAAGCCCACGGAGGCGCGCTTTCCAAAATGACCTTCCAGGATCTCGACGGCACGATGAAGAAGCCGGGTGATCTCATCGACTTCTACGCAAAGGCCTCGGGCGTGAATCCCCGCTTCCTCCTCGCGCTCATCCAGAAAGAACAGAGTCTCGTGCAAGACCGCGATCCGAGCAAATGCCAGATCGACTGGGCCGCCGGCTACGGACGACCCGACGGTTCGACGTGCGACGATCCGACCTGGCAGCGTTACCGAGGCTTCCCGTCGCAAATCATCAATGCTGCCGCGTTCGTGCGTTACTTCTACGACAAGTCGGACGCGGGGGAGAAACGCACGTTCGGATTTTTCCCGGGCGTTGCCGCCACGATCGACGGCCAACGCATCGTCCCGGCCAACCTCGCCTCCGCGATTCTCTTCACCTACACGCCGCATGTGCACGGCAACACCAACTTGCGCCGCATCTGGGACAATTGGTTTTCTGTCGGCTACCCCGATGGCACAGTGCTGAAAGGCTCGGATGGCGTCACCTATCTGATCCAGGGCGGACTGAAGCGGCATTTCGCAAACAAGAGCGCCCTGCACACACGCGTCGATCCCAATAAGGTGATCCCCGTTTCCGACACCGTCCTGGCCGGTTTCGAGGACGGCGCCGCGATCCGCTTCGCGGATTACTCGCTGGTGCGCGTGCCGACGGGCACCATCTATCTGCTTGTCGGCGATAAAAAGCGCCCGATCGAATCGATGGGCGTCTTCCGCTCGATCGGTTTCAACCCCGAAGAGATCGATAACGTGGACCCGGCCGATCTCGAACCGTATAGCGACGGCGATCTGATCACGCTCAAGAGCGCCTATCCGACCGGTGCGCTGCTTCAAGACAAGAAAACCGGAGGCGTGTACTTCGTCGAAGGCGGCAAGAAAAGCCCGATCATCGATGCGTCGATCATGAAGGCTGATTTTCCGAATAAAAAAATCTTCGTCGTTTCGCCGGACACGCTGGAAAAATACGAAACGGCCGCGCCTCTCAAATTCAAGGACGGCGACCTGATCACCAGCCCGGGCGCGAATAAAGCCGTCTTCGTCGTGTCAAACGGCCAGCGCAGGCCGATTGTCTCCGGCGACGTCTTCGAACAGCTTGGCTATTCATGGAAGCGCGTCATCTGGACCACGGACGCCGTATTGAACATGCATCCGCTCGGCCTGGCCGTCACGGGCATCACGATGCCTGCCGCGGCGCCGGCCCAAACCGCCCTCGCGCAGTAGTATGTCGCTTGTCTTCGCTTCAATCGTTCCGCATACACCAGTACTCCTGCCGTCCGTCGGCAAGGAGCATCTGAAAAAGCTGAAAAAAACGCTCGCGGCGTTTCATCGTTTAGAACAAGAACTCTACACGGCGCGTCCCGATGTCATCCTCGTGATTTCGCCGCACGGACGCATCGAGCACGACCACTTCACGATGGAGGTGCGCGACCGCTACAAAGCCGACCTCAAGGATTTCGGTATCTTCGAAGTACCGATTGAATTCCGTTCCGACCTCCGACTGTCGAGCGCGATCAAAGAGCATCTCGAAGATCGCGGCGTGCCGTTCATGCTGCGTTCCGATACGGACTTGGATTACGGCACCGTCGTTCCTCTCACCTACCTGGTGCCGCGCATGAACGCCGTCACGATCGTTCCGATCTCGCCTTCCCTGCTTCCGGGCAAAGCCCATTTTGAATTCGGTCACGCGTTGCAGGAAGTCCTGATCCACAGCGACCGTCGCGTTGCCGTCTTATGCTCGGTCGATCTCTCGCATCGTCTCGCGCGGTCTTCCCCCGCCGGCTATTCGCCGTTCGGTCGCAAGTTCGACGAGAAGGTCATGGCGATCATCCAGGAGAAAAAACTTTCCGCTTTTGTGACGTTCGAGCTACAACTCGCTGAAAAAGCCGCGCAGTGCGCGCTGCCTGCGCTCACGATCCTCTCCGGCATTCTCGACGGCCTGGACGTCACGCCGGAAATCTTGAGCTACGAAAGCCCCTTCGGCATCGGCTATTTGTCGGTACACTACAAATTCGCATGAGCATGGAAGGCTTGGGCGACATCCTCAAGAAAAGGGCCGGCACGGGCGCGAACAAGCGGCTCCATTCGGAGGCGCACGTGCTTGCCGACGAGATGAGCGCGTACTTCAACGAACGTAAGAAATTCGGCATGTATCTCGGCGTCATCAAGCGCCTCGGCATTCCCAAGGCGCGGTCGATTTTTGCGGAATTGAAGTCGGAAAGTGCCGGCGTCGGCAGCCCGCGCAAGCTCTTCATGTGGCTTGCCAAGAACCCGAAAAAGTGATAGCGTAGGTCAATTCTATGGCATATCTGCCCATCGTGACCCTGCCGAACCCGCAGCTGCGGACCCGTTCGGGAGAAGTCGATCCGGCCACCATCAAGACTCCGGAATTCCAGACCTGGCTCGACGATCTCGTCGAGACGATGTGGAAAGCCGACGGCGTCGGCATCGCGGCTCCCCAAGCGGGCCGCTGGGTTCGCGTTTTCGTGGCCGTCAACGGCAAGACGCCGCATATCGTCATCAATCCCGTGCTGGTGCGCAAATC
>CAYFZV010000049.1:0-7959 GCA_964347735.1 uncultured Gammaproteobacteria bacterium | reverse complement strand
CAAGTTCTTGCCGCCGAAAGCGGACATTGAGAAAGCTGTTACGGCGCAAAAAGCCAAGCAGGAACAGCAGAAGGAGGTAGCGCATCAGGATAAGCGTACCGAGCTAGCTGTTGCTGCACCCGAATTGATGGAAGATCTTAGCGGACAGATCGGCGCGTTGATGCAACAAGTGAATGAAGGTCGCGCTGGCGACGGTGCGAAAGAGACGCTTCTTAAGTTGAACGAAACATTTAAAAAGCTTGAAGAATCCAACGCAAAACTCGCTGGAGCCATTGCAGAACAAGGAAAGTTCGAAGAACGCATAGCGAAAGCGAAGAGTGGCGCGGCGCCGATGAATCCGAATGAACTGGATTCCCTTGAGCGTGCAACAAAGAGTCTGGAGAAAACCATCGAAAATCTGCAACATGATTTGGCCAAGCAGGTGGCCCAGCATAAGGGCGAAAAATTCGGTCAGGGCGGTGGCGGCAATAACCGCAAGAGGGGAGCGTAAGTATGCTTTCTGAAGATGCTCTGCAGCGAAAAATCGATGCGCTTCCCGAGCCTGTCTTGGACTACCTGTATTCGGAGCGCGCGGGCGAGCTCAACCTCCGCATCATTGAACGGCAGCACCTGAGCGAAGCGCAGGAAGAGAAATTCTTCGGGGTCTTGCGCGAGCTGTTCGTCAAAGAGTTACCGCTTGAAAACCTGATACCCGAACTTAGGGCACGGCTCGGTTTTGAAGATGTGCGAGCCAAAGCGCTGGCGGCGGATATTGCAGGCTATCGTTTGTTGCCGCTCGACAAGTGGCTTGGCGACATCGGCGCGTATCTGCGCGCGAACGGCGCTGATCCGAAATCGTATCCTGAATTCCGCGTCACGATCGCCCACCGCACGATCGATCAAGCGGCGAAGGAGGTCGCTGATTCCGTGGCGACGGAGAGCGAGCCGCATCTGCAGGGGCGATTGCAGAACATCGTCGAATCTTTTTTGGCGGGCGTCCGCACCGAATCGCAAACGATCGACGTGCTGACCCGTCCCGAGAAAATCGGCGGCACCGGTCTCGATCCCAAATCGGCCGCGCACGTTCTTGAAGAAATCCACGAAGAGACGCGAGCCGTCGTTTTGGATCACGAAGCGCCAGCGGTTGAAAAGAAAGCCGAGTTGGCACCTGTCCTGAGCGCAGCCGAAGGACAATCTTCGAAAACCAAGGACGACGCGTTGGGCATCACGACCGAAGATGCGCTGGAAGTTGCGCAATTCAAGAAAGCACCCGCGTTGAAAGACATCGAGACGGCGACGCAGGAAATTTACCTCGCTTCCGGTTTGAAGACAGACGACGAAGCGATGGCGAAACGCATCAAGACGATCATCGGCAATCGCATGCGCGACGTACGCGACCAGATGGAAACGCTCGAAATCCTGACGCAGCCGAAGGAATTGGGTGGCTTGAGCATGGGTCAGGACGCGGCGCGCGCTCTTTTGAACGCCATTCAAAACAAGCTGCGCGTTTCCGAAGATGCGCAGACGGCGAAAATACAAACGGAAAAGACGAAATGGGTCGAGAAGGAACAACGGCAGAAAGCATTGAGCGAAGCGCAAACCGGTTTGGATCAGAAAGCGGATCTGGAGCGCTTGTTTCAGAGCATTGTCACGAAATCCAAAAAAGCGTCCGCCAAGTCGGGTGTATCCGACGCGCCTGTCGCGCGCGCGACGCCCGCGGAAGTGAAGGCTGCTGCCGCTCCGGCGCCGGTGAATTTGCCGATCGCCGCGGCGAGTCCCGTTCCGCCCGAATTCCGCACACCTGCTGCGCCCCCTTCACCGCCCGCCGCCGAACTTCCGCGCACACCCACGGTTCCGCCCGTGACGCTCGTGAAACCGACGGCCAAGCCTCCGGCCCCGGCGGCCGCGCCGCCGGCACCGGCCACGTTCGCCCAACGGCCGAAATTGGAAGACGTTAAGGCCTCTCCGAAACTGACCGGTCCCGTCGAGGAATTGCGCGCGATCACGATCGTGGACTTCCGACGCCTGTCAAAAGAGCCGAAAGAAGCCTGCATGAAGGTGAAAGACAAAATCGATCTCCTGGCCGATCAATCGTATGCGCGCCGCCAGGAGGGGATCGCGGCCTGGACGGCATCGGAGGTCGTCCGGACCTATCTCGAGCTCATGCAGGACAGCCTGAACGGCAAACCGCTCCCGGACGCCATTGCCGTACGAGAAGCACAAAAGAAGCCGGTTTTGACGCAGGACGAGTTCCGCGCCGTCTCCGAACTTAGCAGACAGCTGCGGTACTAAATGGTAGAATGCGACCATGGCACAGTTCGTCGTCCCTCAATTCATCGACGTCGAGGATAAGATCCTCGGACCGATCACGACCCGCCAGTTCGCCATCATCATGGTAGACGCGCTGGTGATGTTCATCGTCTACAAGATTTTGAGCCTGCCCTACGCGATCCTGACGGACGTCATTTTTCTGGCGATCGGGCTCGTCTTGGCGTTCGTGCGCATCAACGGCCAGCCGTTCCATTTTTTCCTGCTGAACGTGACGCAGACCTGGAAGCGGCCTCGTGTGCGCGTTTGGAACAAGACATTGAGCGACGCGGAAATCATCGCGCTGTCCAAAGTCGAAATCCCGCCTCCGCCCCCGCCGAAACCGTACAAGGAGGCTCCGACCACCTCGCGGCTGTCCGAATTGGCGTTGGTCGTCAATACGGGCGGCGTGTACCGTTCGGAAGATTAAGCTTGAAGGAGCTATGGCCCAAGAACAGCTGATGCAGAGCAAGAAGCTCGCGGGCTCGAAGCCGGCGTCTTCGACCCAGCAGTTCTTGGACGTGGCCGAGATCCGCGAAGACGTCGTCGTGATGAAAGACGGCACGATGCGCGCGGTTCTGCTTGTCTCCAGCCTGAACTTCTCGCTGAAATCCGAAGACGAGCAGGAGGCGATCATTCAGGGCTACCTGTCGTTCTTGAATTCGCTCGAAGCGCCGATCCAGATCCAGATCCAATCGCGCAAGCTCAACATCGACGACTACTTGCTGCGCCTGAAGGAACAGGAAAAGACGCAGACGAACGAACTCTTGCGCGGACAGATCAACGACTACCGCCAATTCGTGAAGGAGCTCGTCGATCTGGGCGAAATCATGCAGAAGAAATTTTTCGTCATCGTGCCGTACAACCCCGCTTCCGCGAAGCGCAAGGGTTTTTTTGCCCGCATGTCGGAGGTGCTGTCGCCGCTCGTCTCGGCACATTTGCGCGAGGAGCAATTCCGCCAGCGCAAGAAGGACATCATGGTCAGAGTCGATTCGGTGCGCGCAGGGCTGAACTCGATGAGCTTGTCGAGCGTGATGCTCGATACGCAAAGCCTGATCGAGCTCTACTACACGGCGTATAATCCGCAATCGATGGAGCAGCAGAAGCTCCAGAAAACCGACGCGCTTCGCGTCGAAGCCTGATCTATGGCGTTCAATCCCGCCACCGCCACGCAAGCGACCGCCGCTCCGAAAGAGGAGAAGCACAAGCTTTCGGCCGAAGAAAAAAAGCATCACGCGCAGGAAGAGCGCATCAAGCTTGAAGAAGAGCGCGTCTACCGCAAAGGCGTCGTGACGATCCGTGACCTGATCGCGCCCGCCGCTTTCGAGGTCAAGCCGAACTTGGTGCGTCTGGGCGATTTGTACGCCCGTACCGTCTTCGTCGTGACGTATCCGCGCTACCTAACGCTCGGCTGGTTCACGCCGATCATCAATTTTTCGTCGACGATGGATATCGGCATGTATTTCTATCCGGTCCAGCCTGAAATCATTTTGAAACAGCTCAAGAACAAGGTCGGCGTACTCGAGGCACAGATCCTCGGCGACGCCGAAAAGGGCGCCGCGCGCGATCCGTTGCGCGAGACGGCCTTGCGCGACATTGAAAAGCTGCGCGACGACCTGACGCAGGGTATCGAGCACTTCTTCCAATTCGCGCTGTACGTCACGATCTTCGCGCCGTCCGAAAAAGAACTCGACGATCTCACGAACCAGGTCGAAGGCATGTTCGGTTCGAAACTGATCTACACCAAGCGCGTCCTGTACCAGGCGGAACAAGGCTTCAACTCGACACTGCCGTCCGGCAACGACGAGCTGATGATCACGTTCAACATGAACACGAGCCCGATCGCTTCGGGTTTCCCGTTCGTGTCCGCCGACCTGACCTCTGACAACGGCATCCTGTACGGCATCAACCGCCACAACAACAGCCTGATCCTCTTTGACCGCTTCTCGCTCCAGAACGCGAACGCCGTCGTCTTTGCGACGTCCGGCGCCGGCAAGAGCTACACCGTGAAACTCGAGGTGCTGCGTTCGCTGATGATCGGCACCGAAGTGATCATCATCGACCCGGAAATGGAGTACAAGCACTTGTCCGACGCGGTCGGCGGCACCTACATCAACATTTCGCTCGCGTCCGATTCGAAGCTGAATATTTTCGATCTGCCGCGCGCGGTGGGGGATGACGTCCGTTCCGAGGACATCATCCGTTCGGCCGTCATCGCGGTGAAAGGTCTGATGCGCATCATGTTCGGTTCGGTCACGACGGCCGAGGATTCGATCATCGACCGCGCGCTGCTTGAAACGTACGCCAAGAAGGACATCATTCCCGGCGTCGATCTCGCGACGATCGAGCCGCCGATCTTGTCCGACTTCCAACAGGTGCTCGAAGGCATCACCGGCACCGAAGACTTGCAGATCAAGCTGCGCAAATACACGGAAGGCACCTTCGCGGGCCTGCTGAATTCGCCGACCACGGTCGAGATGAGCAACAAGCTCGTGGTCTTCAGTGTCCGCGATCTCGAAGACGAGCTGCGTCCGCTCGGCGTGTATACGATCGTCAACTACATTTGGAACGTCGTTCGCTCGGAGCGCAAGAAACGTATCCTGGTGATCGACGAAGCCTGGTGGCTGATGCAGAACGACGATTCGGCCAAGTTCATCTTCGCCCTGGTCAAGCGCTGCCGCAAATATTTCCTCGGCGTCACGACGATCACGCAAGACGTTAACGACTTCCTGCGTTCGCCGTACGGTCAAGCCATCGTCACCAACTCGTCGCTGCAGGTGCTGCTCAAGCAATCTCCGGCTTCGATCGATCTCGTGCAGAAGACATTCCTGCTGACGGAAGGGGAGAAGTATCTGTTGCTTGAGGCCGGCGTCGGCGAAGGTATTTTCTTCGCCGGATCGCGGCATGCGGCCATCAAGGTTGTCGCCTCGTATTCGGAAGACCAGATCATCACCTCCGATCCCCGGCAGCTGCTCGAAATCGAGAACGCCAAAAAAGAACTTGATGCCCAACTGCTTCAATCCTCCGAGAATCCCGCATAGCCTATGACTCCCCGCCGCCGCGCCATCATCATCGTCGCGCTCGCTGTTCTGCTGATCGGCGTCATCGTTGCCGCCGTTCTTTTGGTGCGCCGCGCCGTGCCCAAACCGGCGCCTGCACCTGTCGCGGAAGAAAACGCCCCGACGCCGGAACAGGAGGCCGCCGCGGCCGTTATCCAGAATCCGCTCGCGCCCGCGATCAACGCCCCGACCGAGCGGACCGCCGTCGCGCAAATGGGTGAATTGTTCGCCGAGCGATTCGGCAGCTATTCAAACCAAGGCGATTACCAGAATGTCCGCGATCTTTTGCCGGTCATGACCGTGAGATACCGGAAAGCCACGGAGGCATCGCTTGCCGCGACGAAATCCGCTCCGACGCAGACGTTTGAAGGCGTCTCCAGCCAGAAAGTTTCGACGGACGTGCGCGCTTACAGCGTGTCCGAAGGCACGGCCGTCGTTGCCGTGACGCTGCAGCAGGAAAAGCGCTCGGGCACGACGACGATCGTCGGCTACCGCACGTTGCGCATGGAACTCAAGAAGGAGGGGGATGATTGGAGGGTCGACGCCGCACGCTGGGAAAATGAATTGACACCCGCCACCTGAATCTTGTAGGACGCGCCCGTATGCTCGGGCGCGTTTTTGATTTTCTTTTTCCACTGGAATGCATCGCGTGCGGAAAAGTCGGGACGCATTGCTGCGAGGCGTGCGTGGCGATGGTTCCTCTTTCGCCGCGATTTTGGAGTGAGCCGGGACTGCGCGCTTCGGCGGCTTTCGCGTACGGTCATCCGCTCGTGCGCACGCTGTTGCACGATGTGAAATTCGAGGGGTGGACCTGCGCCCGGCCGGCGATCAGTCTCTTGGCTCGAAAATGGGCCGTGAAGATCGGGGGCGGCTTTTGCCCATGGAACGCCGTCGTCATACCGGTGCCGCTGCATGCATCGCGATTGCGCGAACGAGGTTTCAATCAAGCGGCCATGCTGGCGCGTGCAGTCGCAGAGCCGCTCGATATGCGCGTGCGCGAATCCTGGCTGACACGCGTCATCCGTACCAAACCGCAAACGGGCAGCGAAGACCGGGAGCGCAACGTTGTGGCGGCGTTCAACGCGCAGTTGCCGTGTTCCGCCGCCGGTCTCCCGATCCTGCTCGTGGACGACGTCTGGACGTCCGGCGCAACGATGCGTGAATGCGCCAAGGCGCTCAAAACCGCCGGAGCCGGGCCGATCTACGGTTTCGCGCTGGCATGGGGGAAAGGCGATCTTCACAATGGGACAGGAAGGCCGTAGGATGGCCGAAGAGGAGGGGTGGCCGAGTGGTTTAAGGCAACGGTCTTGAAAACCGTCATTCCGCAAGGAATCGTGAGTTCGAATCTCACCCCCTCCGCCATTTGTAAGCGCCCATGTCTATTTGGCACACCTACATCCTGCGCTGCGCCGACGGCAGTTTATACGTCGGCATCACCACGGATATCGAGGCTAGGATTTTGAAACATAATGCCGGGAAAGGCGGCGCTTACACGCGCAGCCATAAGCCGGTCGCGCTGGTGTGGCGGGAACAGGCCGATTCCGAGTCCGCCGCCCGGAAGCGCGAAGCGGAGATCAAAGGTTGGACGAAAAATAAAAAAGAAGCGCTTGTGCGCACGTAAAAACGACCATGCGGGTCGTTTTTACGTCGAGGACGCTTCAGATGCCGAGTCCATGGAATACAGCACTTTCGCAATATTGTGGGCGATCAAGGAATCCTGAACGACCTTACCGGTGCGGCGATCAATGGAGATCCGGTGGAGACGATTCTCACGCCACCAGGCATTGTCGGCATCTTTGAAAAAGCGATGGTCGCGTTCTTCGACGTGATACGCCAAGGCAGGCAGCGCATCCACGTGGAGTTCTCCATGCAGATGGTGCGTATCGACCCAGACGCGGAGTCGAAACGTCGTCGCGGTATCGTTTCGGAACTGCAGATCGATGTAATTGAAGAACACGGATGCGCCGGAACCGAACGGTAACGTGCGCCCGGAATCTGGAAAGACGTCGAGGCTATGGTGATGCCGCTCGACGACGGTGAGCGGGCTGTGTAGCGCCATCCAGTACAACAGGTTGGCCATCTGACAGAGTCCGCCGCCGATACCTTCCTTCACGGCGCCATCCGCCAGAAGCATTCCGGTGAGATACCCTTCGCTTTCGGTCGGGCGTCCGATGCTCCGCCAAAAGGAAAACGTTTCGCCTGGACGGATGAGGAGGCCGTTGAGTTTTTCCGCGGCGATGCGAAGATTGGTTACTTTATTGACTTGCAGGCGCATGTCCGTGTCGCCGAGTTTTCTCAAGAGCAAGGACTTATGAGCGAAGATCCGATCTGTTTTCCGGGTTTCATGACGCACATTCGAAAAGCGCGTCCGCGACATGAGGTGGCGCGCCGTCCGCGTCATCCGATGGCGTTCGAGGTTCAGGCTGTAGAGGAGAGGATGTTTTTCGCGGAGAATCGGCATAGGAAGCTGGAGCATAGCCAAAAAAACGCTGCATGTCAATGCGGGCAGGAAGCGGACATCCATGGGCACTAGGCGGACAACGCGCCGCCGGAAAAAGTAAAACACGCCATAGATATGGCGTGTTTTACTGGCGGAGGGTGTGGGGATCGAACC
>CAYFZV010000048.1:0-8563 GCA_964347735.1 uncultured Gammaproteobacteria bacterium | reverse complement strand
CTCTGCTGGTGCGGCCGTGGTACGTACGCAGCTCCAGGCGCGGCCGCCAGGCGGCCTGATCCGATTCAGAAGGCCGCACGCAGGACCCATCAGGGTCCTTTTTCTTTTCCTTGAAATTTAAAGGCTGAACAGGTAGGCTGGCCCTGATATGGCACTCGATCTCGCGCATCTTCATCGCGTGCATTGCATCGGCATCGGCGGCATCGGCGTTTCAGCAGCCGCCAAGTTTTTGCGTTTGCAAGGCAAGGACGTCAGCGGCTCGGACACGACGCGCACCATCGTGACGGCGGATGCCGAACGCGCCGGCGTTCGCGTTGTCGAACCCTCGGCGGAAAACGTTTCACCTGATCTCGATCTCATCATCTATACGTCGGCTGCTCCGGACACGCAGGTCGAACGCCGGGCAGCCGCAGCTTTCGGTATCCCGCAGCTGAGTTATTTTGAATTTCTTGGACTGCTTTCAAAGGGATACAAGACGATCGCGGTCTCCGGCACGAACGGAAAATCGACGACCACCGCCATGTTGGGGCTGATGCTCGAAAAATCCGGTCTCGATCCGACAGTGATTGTCGGCAGCCGCGTGCCGAATTTCGAATTCGGAAACGTGCGTCTTGGAAAAAGTGAGATATTCGTCGTCGAGGCGTGCGAATACCGCGAACAATTCATGAGCCTTTCGCCTTGGATGATCATCGTGACGAAAATCGTCGAAGACCACCTCGATTACTACCGCGATCTCGCCCACATCCAGGACACGTTCAAAGCGTTCGCGGCCAAGCTGCCGTCGGATGGGCCGCTCGTTTGGAACGGGGATGATGCCGGAAGCCGCGAAGCCTTCGGCGCGCTGACGCAGCCGAACGGCACGTTCGGTTTCGATTCCGGCGCGAATCTGCGCGTGGAACACCATGAGACGTTCGAAGGTTTGCAGCGCTTCGATGCGGTTTGGAGCGACGGTTTAGCATGGCGCGGCCTGGAACTGCGCGTGCCAGGGGCTTTCAACGTGCTGAACGCGCTCGCGGCCATCGGCGCGGCTCGCGCGGTCGGCGCTACGAAAGAGGCGGTCCGGTCGGCACTCGCCGAATTCACGGGTATCTGGCGTCGGTTTGAGCGTGTCGGCGAGCGCGAAGGCGCGCCGATCATTTCCGATTACGGCCACACGCCGGACGCGATCGAGGCGACGCTCAAAGCCGCCAAAGAATTTTATCCGGGCAAAAAATTGGTCGTGGCGTTCCAGCCGCACCATCACGACCGCACGCGGAAGCTGTTCGATGCGTTCGCAGCCTCTTTCGACGGAGCCGATGAACTTATCCTGTGCGAGATCTACGGCGTCGAAGGCCGCAAAGAAGGGGAGAACGAGATCTCCTCGCGCGCCTTGGTCGAGGCGATTGAAAAACGCGGAACGATTGGGCGCGTTTCGTACGCCGCAGATCCTCCCGATGCGCTGCGTCGGCTCGAGGCGGTCGATCCGAAAGATGCTATCATGCTGATCATGGGCGCGGGCGATATCTATTCCATCGCATATCCTCTATGCAGAATGTCCCGATGAAACCTTTCGACACCTTTCTCCTCTACGCCGTCCGCTACGGCTTGTTCGCGGTTTTCGCGATACCATTCGCCGTCTGGCTGAACCACCTCTATCCGTGGGTCACCGGGAAAATCATGTGGTTCCAGATCGTCGTCGAGCTTCTGTTCCCGCTGTACGTCCTGCTCGCCTTCCGCCGCAAAGAATTCCGTCCGTCGAAAAATCCTTTCCTTTATGCGATCTTGGCCTACTTCGCCATTTCGACGTTGGCGATGCTTTTGGGCGAGAACATGCATCGCAGCATGTGGTCGAAGCCGGATCGCCTGACAGGTCTCTTCTTCCAGTATCACCTGCTCGCTTTTTTCCTGATGGCTGGCGCCATGTGGCGCAAGATCCTCGTTCAGCCCGTGGTCGCGTCCATCGTCTCTGCCGTCATCTTGTCGCTTCACGCCATCATGCAGGTTTCCTTTCCTGCGGCCGAAGCAGGCAGCCGCGGTACGGCGACACTCGGGAATCCGAGCTACCTCGGGCAGTATCTCGTGCCGCATCTTTTCCTGTGCGGTTGGCTCATTCTGCATCACTGGAAGACAGGTCTGCGCTGGCTGTGGTGCGCGACGGGCGTCCTTATCCTGATCGGCATTTTCACCACGAAATCCAAGGGCGCTCTGCTCGGCGTGGCGATCGGACTCTTGGCGGCCGTCATCATTGGCGCCGTACGTGGCGGACGCGGCCGCAAGCTTAGCCTGATCGGCGTCGGCCTGCTCGTTATCGCAGGTGTCGCGTATCTGATCGGTAACCAGGTGCAGCCGTTCAAGAGCTGGCTGTATAACGAGCGTCTGTCGATCCAATATTTCCAAGAAACCAAGGGTTCGCGTTCGCTGCTTCTCAAGAACGCCGTTAAGGGCATCACGCAACGCCCGCTTCTCGGTTGGGGACCGGAAAACTTCGAAGACGGCTTCTACTTCAACTACGATCCCCAGACGCTGCGCTTCGGCGACTACGAATCGCGCCAAGACCGTCCGCATAACCTCGTGTTGGAAATGCTGCACAACGTCGGCATCATCGGCCTCTTGGCGTATGCCGCCATCTTCCTTTTCGCCATCCGCAGTTCCCGCAGCAAGGATCGTCCGTACGGCGTGGTGCTGGCCGTCGCCGCATGTTCCCAGGTGGGCACCAACCTTTTCATCTTCGAGACGCCGATGTCGTATCTGGCGCTCTTCACGATGTTCGCCTTGATCGCGGCCGATGCCGGTTCAGAGGACACACGGGATGAAGGACCAGACGAATCATCGCAGGCCGGAATACCGCTTTGCATCTTGGCGGCGATTCTGACGCTTTGGTGCCTGCAGCTCAACGCCGCCACGATCCGTTCGACAAAAATCGTGTCGGCGATGATCGTCGCGCTTTCGCAGGAAGGACGTACGGCGGAAGAATGGAACGGCATGCTGACCGAACTGCGCGCAGAGAAGACACCGTATTACGAACGCTATATCCGCGCGCTCGTTTCGCACCTTAGTCAGGCGCGCGGCGAATATCTCGAAGGAGCCTATAAGCCGATCCTCATTGATCTTGCCGAAGACGAATACCGCCGATTCACGTACCGAAACGACTACGTGCAGGCGCTTGTGGCATCCACGGCGCATCTTAGCTTCTCGCCACGTACGCCGGAGCAGCAGGCCGCCCTCGAAGACGCGGCGGCTCGTGCCAGCGCGCGTTCCCCGAACCGGCAGGAAGTCGAATTGATTCTAGCCCAAATCAATTGGGAAAAAGGACGCCTCGACGAAGCGGAAAAGCACGTACAGCGCGTCATTGATCTCGATCCGGAGAATGCGTTCGCCCATGGCGCCTGGATCCGATGGCAGCTTGAATTCCGCGATCCGTCCGAAGCGGCTCGTTACCTCGCGAAGCATCCTGAAGTGATGACCGGAGATCGCAGTGCCTGGAGCGAAGTCGAATACGGCACGCTGCATCTGTTGAATATGAGGCGTTGGACGGAGTTGGCCGCGCTCCAGAAAGCTTCGCAGGAAGCAAACGTGCGTAACGTCCAGTGGGATTTGGTCGGCGCAATCGGCACGTGGGCGCTCGGCGACCATGCCAGGAGCGATGCGATCATCAAAGAAGCGAGCGCGCTCTTCCCGGACAAGCTGGAGCTGATCGAAGGGATCGCACAGGACCGCGAACGGATCGTCAAAGGCCAGTAAGTGTTCGGTAGAGCGCGAGCGTGGCTGCGGTCATGGCCGCGCCCGAGCGGCGTTCCGCGATCTGCGGGGCGCCGCTTTTCAGTTCTTGGTAGAGCGTGCGGTCGGAAAGAAGATCGCGCAACGCGCGTCGCAATGCCTCGACGTCTCCGGGCGCGACGAGCAAACCCGTTTTACGGTGCGTGATCAATTCCGGAAGCGCGCCGACGCGCGTGGCGACGATCGGAAGTTCGGCGAGCGACGCTTCGAGGATCGTCCACGGCAAACCTTCCTTGGTGGAGGGCAACGCGAAGAGATCAAACGCTTTTAACAAGCGAGCGGCGTCGGGCACGGTGCCGGGAAGGAAGACGCGGTCTTGATGAGGGAGTTTCGCGTGTCGCGCGCGGAGCTTCGGCATGTCCGGACCATCACCGAGAATCACGAGATCGAGATCGGGAAATTCCGGCGCCAAGGCTTCGAAGGCGTCGAACAGTGCGGGCAGGTTTTTGGCGGGATAGGCGTTGGCGATCGTGCCGATGAGCAGGCGGTCGAGGCGGGTATGGCAGAGCTCGCCGAGTTGCTTGCGGGCTTCGTCGCGTTCGAGAAAATTGATTTCTTCCCGATCAATCCCGAGCGGAATGACGGAAAGCTTTTCAGGCGCCGACAGGCGTTCGCGGAGCGCGACGCCGCGTTCCATTTCAGAAAGCGTGATCGTGGCCGCGCGCCAATGCGCGGCGATTTTTTCGGAAAGCAACAACACAAAACGGAACGTTAATGAACGTCGTTCAAGGAAGCCCCAGCCATGGGCCGTGAAGACGACCGGGGGACGACGTTTCGATACGCGAGCCGCCAGCGCGCCGAGCAAACCCGCCTTGCTGCTGTTCGTGTGCACGAGGTCAAAGCCTTCGCGGTCGATCAAACGCTGAAGCGCACGGACAGCGAAGAGATCGTTCCATGGTGAGATTCGATGGAGAAGTTCCGGTACTTCCAGGGAATGAACACCTTCCGGTAACGCTGCGAATAACGCGTGTCCCTTGGAAGGGCCGGCGGCGACGGTCACCTCGAACTCGGCCTTGGCGGCGTGCGCCAGGCGCGAAACATAGCGTTCGGCTCCTCCCCAAGCGGAGGATGTCACCAAAAGCAGGAGTTTAGGTCGGTCAGCCATGATTGACGCTTAAAAAGCGCGGTAGGTACACTATACACGCATGAAAGTCGTCTTTGCCACCGGCATTTTCCCGCCAGACATCGGAGGTCCGGCGACTTCGGTTTCGGCGTTGGCCGAAGCATGGAGCGCGCGCGGCCATCGGGTCACGGTGGTGACGTATGCCGACAACGTCGGTGAAGGCGCGCGCTCGGCCTACAAGGTCGTGCGTATTCCGCGCGCGCAGCCGGCGTGGAAGCGCTATATCGCTTTCGCGCGCGCCGTCTGGACGGCTTCCGACGAAACGGGACCGATCTTCGCGCAGGACGCGATTGCTTCGGGTGTGCCGGCGCTCGTCGTTGCCCGCCTGCGCGGACGGAAGCTGATCGTGCGCGTGGCTGGAGATTTCGCCTGGGAGCAGGCGCAGGTGAAACACGGATATTCCGAGACGCTGGAAACCTTTCAGAAGGACGGGCGGATTCCTGCAGTCAGCAAAGTGTTGAGGGCGCTTCAGCGCTTTGTGTATCGTCGGGCGGACCGCGTGATCGCGCCGAGTCGCTATCTGGTCGGCGTCGCGCGCAGCTGGGGCGTGTCGGAAAATCGTATCCGCCTCATTTATAACGGCGTACGTCTGCCGGAGATCGCAGCAGAGCACGGAAAATTTCCGCATCGCATCGTCGCGGCCGGACGCCTCGTACCGTGGAAGAATTTTGACGTGCTGCTCAAGGCCATGCCGCAGGTCCTGGACCGTTTTCCAGACGCCTCGTTGCTCATCGCCGGCGACGGTCCGGAAATGACGCGTCTGCGTGCGCTGGCGAGTTCGCCGATGCTTAAAGCGCACGTCGAATTCGCGGGACGGATGCCGCATGAGGCGCTTTGGCAGGCGATCGGCGAAAGCGCCGTGTTCGCGCTGGTCAGCTCGTACGAAGGTTTTTCGCATCAATTGGTGGAAGCATCCGCGTGCGGCGCGGCCGTCGTGGCCAGCCGTGCCGGCGGCAATACGGAACTGGTCGAAGACGGAAAAAACGGCTTGCTGGTCGAACCCGGCGACGCAGCCGGTATCGCAGAAGCTGTTATCCGCTTCTTTGAAAAACCCGATTTCGCCCGTGTGTGCGCCACAGAAGCGCTCACGGGTGCCGCGCGATTCTCAATCGAAACGCAGATCGCGGAAACGACGGAAGAAGTGCTCGGCGCGCCGGGACTGCGGGTCGTCTTAGTCAGTCGCGACGGCACCGCCGCGGATCCGTCTTCGCGCACCGCCGCACGCATGCGCGCATACGGTGAACGCGTCGATCATCTGCGCGTGGTCTGCTTGGCAAAACAGGAAGCCGTCTCCGTGGACCTTTCGCCGCGCGTCCATGTCGATGTCGTCGATGTGCGGAATCTGCCCGCGCCGTGGAGGCTCGTCCGCGCCGTGCGCGAAGCCGTCTCCGCCGCGCATGCGACGCTTGTTGTCGCGCAGGACCCGTTCGAAGCCGGTCTTGTCGCTCTGCTCGCCGCGCGCCGCGAACGTATTCCGTTCGTCGTCGAAGAGCATGGGGGCGTGTATCTTTCCGAGCACTGGAAGAACGAAACGCTGAAAAACCGCGTTATGCATGTGCTGGGCTTGGCGGCCTTGAAACGCGCCACGGGGATCCGCGCCGTCAGCGCGAAAATAGAAAACGATTTGAAACATCGGTTTCCTTCAAAATTGCTCGTGCGTATTCCTGTCTACAGCGAACCGCGCACGTGCCGCACGGAGGCTGCGCCGGACGCATTCGGCTATGTCGGGCGTTTCGTGTCGCAAAAAAACCTGATGGGACTTTTGAACGCATTCTCAATCGTTGCCAAGGCACGTCCGTCAGCCAAGCTGGTCATCGCCGGCGCTGGGCCGCTCGAGAACGGTCTCAAGGCGCGGGCGTTCGTGCTCGGTCTCAAAGACCGCGTGGAATGGGTTGCGCATACGGAAAGCGTCGACGCGCTCTATGCGCGGATCGGAACGCTGGTTCTGTCTTCTTGGTACGAAGGCTGGGCGCGCGTCGTGCCGGAAGCGATGTCTTGCGGCATTCCCGTCGTCATGACGGATGTGGGCTGTGCGGGCGAATTGATGCGTAACGGCGTCGAAGGGACGGTCGTGCCGATCGGAAACGACGAGGCGTTGGCGAAAGCCATGCGTGAATTGGCACAGTCCGGTACACACGGATTGATGGGCGCAGCGGCGAAACGGCGCGCCGAAACCATGCCGAAACCGGAAGAGCTGGCTGATCGGTTGGTTGCGTTTTGGAAAACGATCGCCGGCGCGTGAGCGTCAGTGGATCGGCAGACTGATGACGTGCTTGGCCGCGAATGCGGAATGGGGGAGCGGCGCGTGCGTGCCGAACAGGTCGATGTACGCGCGCTGCGCGTAGACCGGCCTCTCGTAATAGATGGCGGATGGGATATTTTCTTTTTCCAGCTCACGGACGAACGCGGCACGATCTCGGACGAGCAGCGTGAAGACGTTATACGTGTGGCCTTTCTGATCGGGCAGGCCCAGGACGTTCGGATCGGCCGCGAATTTTTTCAGCCAGGTCGCCGCCATCTTTTTCCTGATCGCGAGATCTTCCTTCAGCCAGGAAAGTTTTTCCAAAAGGACGGCGGCTTGGAGTGTGTCGAGTCGGCTGTTGGCGCCAAGGATCGCGTGCACGTATTTTTCAGGCTGGCCATGGTTCTTGAGCAGGCGGAATTTCCGAGCGACGTCTTTGGAGCGGATCGTGACCGCGCCGCCGTCGCCGAAACCGCCGAGATTCTTGGTCGGAAAAAAACTGAAGCAGCCGACGTCGCCGAAGGTGCCGGTCAGCCTGCCGCCGCTTTTCGCGCCGAACGATTGCGCGCAGTCTTCGACGAGTTTCAAGCGGCGCTTCTTGCAAAGCCGGACAATCGGCGCCATGTCGCAGGCGAGTCCGTACAAATGGACGACCAGCACGGCCCGCGTTTTTTTCGTGATCCGGGCTTCGATCAACGAGGCATTGATGTTGTAGGTTTCCGGATCGATGTCGACGAGGACAGGTTTCGCGCCGACGGCTGCGATCGCTTCGATCGTCGCGAAATAGGTGAAGGCCGTCGTGATGACTTCGTCGCCGGGACCGGTACCGAGAGCTTTCAAACCGAGTGTGAGAGCGTCAGTGCCGGAATTGCAGGTGATTGCCGGAACGCCGAATGTGGCCGAGAGCTGCGTTTCAAGTTCGGCGACTTCGGGTCCTCCGATGAATTGCTCGCTGTCCACGACGCGGCGGATACGATCAAGAACGCGCTTCTTTTTTTCACTGGAAAGGCGCTGCGAAAAGAATTTCATGCGGGAAGGGCTCCTTCGTAGGTGATTTCATCGTCGCCGAGGCGGCGCGGACCACGGACGGTTGCGCGCTCTTCGATGACTTGGGCCAGGAGTCCCGGCAGGCGCGCCAGGACAAAAAAGCCGCGCATCGGTTCTGGACCGAAGCCCAGATCGAGCAGGATGGCGGCCATGGCGCCGTCGACGTTGAGTGGAAGCGGTTTCGGAGCGTCTTCATTCAACGCCTGTTCGAGACGTTCCGCGAACGCGGAATGGATACCGAACAGCTTCAGTGTTTTCGCACGTTCAAAAAGAGCGGCACTTCGCTTGTCTTTGGCGAGCAGTTTGTGGCCGTAGCCGGGGAGTCGGTGCTTCTCCGTGCGCGCGAGGGACACCAGGGCGGCAGCGTCTTCGTTTGCGTGCGCCAGAAAAAAACG
>CAYFZV010000047.1:0-8571 GCA_964347735.1 uncultured Gammaproteobacteria bacterium | reverse complement strand
GCGAAACCGCCGTTGACGCTGTCGACATTAAACGCGTGCGCCGTGATGATGGACCGGACTTCAGACGGAGTGAGCGTAGGATCAAGCGATAAAAGCAATGCTGCCACGCCCGAAACAATCGGCGCCGCCAGCGAGGAACCGGACCAGCCGGCGCCATACGGCTCGTTGAAACCTGCCGGGCCCGTACGATAGACCTGTGTCGTCATGATATTTTCTCCGGGCGCAGAGATCGTCGTGCAATCCGATCCGTAGCTCGAAAAACTGGAATGGCGGTTTTGGGCATCAAGCGCCGACACGGCAATCAGGATCGGCTCATTCGCGGCACCTCGATAGCAGGCTGGGTATGAAGGGTGCACGTTCAAGTTGCCGCCTCTCTCGGTATCGCCTTCGTTGCCGGTAGCAGCGACAATCACGATACCGGCACGATAAGCCGCACGCAGCGTCTCCGCGAGCGCATCACTGTAGCCTGGACCGGAGAAGCTGATGTTGATGACTTGCACTTTTTGCGCCATCGCGTAACGAATCGCCGCTTGCACGGCCGCCGTGCTACCGGAACCGTCGCTGTCCAGAACGCGCAGCGGCATCAGTTCGAGGTTCCAGTTCACGCCGGAGATACCTTGCGCGTTGTTGCCAGCCGCGCCGATCACACCCGCGACAAGCGTTCCGTGATGAATACCTACAGACTGCGCCGGATCGCTTAAATCAGGACTGGGGTCCGTATCATTGCCGACGAAATCCCAACCATACACGTCATCAACGTAGCCGTTCCTGTCGTTATCGATGCTGTCGCCCGGAATTTCGTTCCTATTCGTCCACAGGCGGTCCTTGAGATCGGGGTGAGCGAGATCAACGCCTGAATCAAGGATCGCGACCCGCACGGTCGGCGATCCTTTAGCGAAATTCCACGCATCCGGCATTCCGATGGCCTTTACGTACCATTGATCCTTATACAGCGGATCATTCGGTTCGGCCGCCAGGACGGGCGCTGCAAGCGACAAAAACAGGATGGCTGCGGCTAGTACTCCGCTCGTCATTTTTGACCAATATTCGCGAAAATTTCCAAGAAAAAGGGTCTTCATGGTGCCCACAGTGTAACCGAACAACGTTTGAAAGCAAATTCCGTAACGCAAACCCCCTCCTTTCGGAGGGGGTTGTTGCGTTTGGGAACCGGTTACCCGGTTTCCGATCGTCTCGCCGAACTCGTACGATGGACTGCTCTGATTAGGAGCGGGTCATCGTCTGAGCGTCGGACGGGAGGACCTTGACGTGGCGGCCGTTCGTCCAGTCGTTCGACGAGCTTGCTCCGTCCGTACCAGCATTGTTATGCGTGGTGTCGGTGTGCGGAATCACGCTGTTGTCGGACCAGATGAAGTTGTACGCGTTGTCAGCGGCAGAACCGTCGTAGTCGTCGATGCCGTTGTTGGCACCGGCAGCGGCGGCGCTGTCGAGTTCACCCGTGACCTGAGCGGAGTCGCCGAGCAGCTTGGAGCTGATCGACTCACCCGATGCGTCAGCACCGGCGATCGTCGCACGCAACTCGTACGTCTTGGACGTACCAGCGGCAATGGTCTGTTCGTTGGTGAAGGTCATCGGGAAGCTGCACGTTGCAGAGCCCGTGCAGTTCAAGACCGCAGAGGTGGTCGAAGCCGAGAGGTCGGAGCCCTGACCAACTTCGCGAATCGCCGGCGCTGTGACCGCGAGGGCCGTACCGCTGACGTTGTTGAGGTTGAGTTCGAAGGCGACAGACTTCAGCGAGACCTGCTGTGCGGCGTCAGCCGTAACCGTGAAGCGCGACATGACCTGCGTGCCGTTCGACAAAGTCGACGTCGGCAGGGCTGCGAGCGAAACAGTGGGCTTCGTCTTGCGGATGCGCTTTTCGCGACCGACAGCGTTGTTGGAGTTACCCGACGTGTCGATCGTGCTGGAACCGGCAGACGTGCCGCGGACTTCGAAGGTGTTGTCGTCCGCAGGGCAGCCTTCGTTGTTGCCCGAGCAGAGCGTCACACCGACGTCGAGGCCGGAGGCGGCGCCCGACGGACCAACCTGGTTCAGGTCACCCTTGACCGTGAGGGTCTTCGAGCTGTCCTTAGAAACCACGAAGGAGAACGACGAGAAGTCCGCGTTACCCGAAGAGTTCGGGGAGACCGGACCCGCCACGAGGGTCGAACCGTCGTAGAGCGAGAGGCTGTTGACCGCGGCAACCGTGCCGGAGGTCGTAGCAGCGTCCGTCAGGCGGATGCGAACTTTGGCGAGTTTGAGGTCTTCATTCTGCGCGGTGAAGCGGTACTTGGCCAAGACGGCATTGGTGCCGCCGAGGACGAGACCAGCTTCGGATTCGGTGTCATCCGGAGCGAGCGCGTAAGTCATCGAGCCGCTGCTCGAGATGATCATGTCCGCCGAGTTGGACGAACCGGACTTCGAAACGGTGTTGCCGTCGACGTCCTGGGCCGTTACGTCAGCGTTCGCAACCGTGAAGTCAATCGTGTCGTTGAGGTTCGCGATCGAACCAGACAGACTGCCGTACAGGTTGAGAGTGACCGTCTGACCAGCCGGAACCGTGAGGTTCATGTTGGTGAACTGGAGGAGACCGCCATCGGTCGAGGCGCAAAGCGCTGTCGAAGAGGTCGGGCTCTTGATGTCGCCCACCTGGGCGGCACCGTTCATCAACTTGGCCGAGAGCAGGATGTCGGTCGAGAACTTGTCAGCAGAGCCAGCTTCAGAGTTGTTTTCACAACCGTTGAAGAAGCCTGCGTTGTTGTCCGAGTCGACGCGCATCTGGACAGTCATCGAGGTGACCTTCACATCGCCACCCTGGCCAGCCTGGAGGCTGATACCGGCGAGAGCGATGTTCTGGCTGCCCTGGATGAAGGTCTGTGCGACCGGCGTCGAAGCCGTGGACACCGTCAGGGACGGGGTGCGCAGGGTCATCGCGTTGCCGGAGATCGTCGAGGACGGGACGATGGTCGACGTGTCGACGAAGGTCGAGTTGTCGAGGTTGCGGATGTCGTTGGAAGCGAAGGCTGCCAAGTCGACGCGGATCGTGTCGTCAGCCAACGCAGCCTGGTTCGCGACGTCCAAGGTGACCTTGAACGTGCGGGACTGGCCGGCGGAAAGCGTGAACACGTCGTTGAAGACGAGGCTCTGCGTGGTGTCGCTGCCCGTGACGAGCACGTCCTGCGGACCGGAGACGACAACGCCGGAAGCGGTGTCGATCGCCTTGATGTCCGTGTAGTTCGCGACGTCAGTTGCAGCGTCGTTCCAGAGACCACCAGCGGCATCGATGCCAGTGGCAGTAATGGAGAGGCGCAGGTTGCGGACTTCGACGTTCGACTGTGAAGCGATCGTGAAGTTCAGGACTTCCTGATCCTTGCTGTTGGTCGCGATGTCGCGAGCAGCCGGGCCGTTGAAGGTGATCGTGATCTGACCGCCTTCGACCGCGAGGTACGAGCAGTCGCCCGAGCTCGAGGTGCAGGAGTCGCCGTCGTACGCAGTGCGGACGACAGAGGCGCCGAAGCCGAACGTGCGGCCCTGGGCCCAAACGTCGGTATCCTCTTCCGTGGCGAGCTTGATGGTGTCGGCCGAGCGGGCGCCGCCACCGATATCACCCCAAACTTCGTACGTGCGGGTGTTGCCCTTTTCGAGGAGGGTGTTGCCCGTGAGGACGAAGGTAATGTGGTCCTTCTCATCAATCGAAGCGGCGGTGGCGACATCGGTGCCGGCAGCGCGGAGCTTGAAGTTGCTGAGGTTGGAACGGGAGATATTGCCGCTCTGGAAGAGCGTGATGCGCTTGACATCAAGGTCTTCAGCCGCGCCAGCGGAGAGCTGGAATTCGGCGAGCTTGACGTTCAGCTGACCGACCTTCGGGTTCGTCAACGAACCGCTCTTGGCGATCGTGACGGAACCGACCGTCGCGCCAGCCAAGGTCATGTTGTTGCCCTGGACCGGGAGACCGGACGCGTTCGCGGTGCCGCTCATGACAGCGGTGACCTGGAAAGCGTTCACGTCGCCAGCGGCAGCCGTGCCGGACATCGTCGCGGCGACCCACAAGGTGCGGGTCTGGCCGGCAGCGAGGGACAGGTTGAGGCCGCTGAAGGAGACGTCGTTCGTCGAGCTGTTGACGGAACGGCCCGTGGTCAGACGGGTGTTGCCTTCGAACAGGTAGACGTTCGAGAAGTCAGACGGAGCACCAGCGCCGACGCGATGAAGCGTGGCGGAGTCGATCATCATCGAGGAGCCCGTTCCGTTCATGACGTTGAACTTAACGTAGTTCACGCCCGTGGCACCCTTCGGCACAGTGGCCGAAGCGGGGCTGTCGGAAGCGAGGCTGACCGAGAGACCGGACATCGAACCGGGGCCAGAGGCCAGGTTCTTGTCCTGGTTGATCGTCTGGGAACCGCTCATTTGAGCGGTCTTGTCGTATTCCGAAGCCGCGTTGATCGCGTTGCCAACCGAGTAGTTGGTGAAGAACGCGTCAGACACGTCGTCGATCTGCTTGTTCCAAGTGGAACCATACAGAGCGGTCGCAACAGCTTCAGAAGCGATCGGGCGGAGAACGCCGCCTTTGGCGATGGCGTAAACCTTCGGATCGCTCTGAATCTTGAGCATCTTCACACCCGGGCGATAGGTGACGTTGCCACCGATCTGGATGGATGCGAGGTCGGCATCAGAAAGCTTCTGAACGCCATCGAAGTTCGCGTACCACGTGAAATACGCTTTGTCATTCGTGAAGACATAGCGCTTCATGTCGGCGCCGCAGTAGTACACCGCGGGGAGGGAACCTTTGATCAGACTACCGCTCGTGCAGCCGGCGGCAGACGCTTTCAAAGGAGCGACGAGGACGGTAGCCATCATCGACCAAAGAATGGTCGTGAGGACAACACCCATCGTCAGAGCCTTGCGGCTCATTTTGAGGACATCGGTCATAATGAGATAGATCCTTTCTTCAAGTTTAGTATGCAGCGGCTCGGCCTTGCGGCCTCGACCTGTCGTGCCACTGGTGCCCAATGGGCCCGTCCGGGAGGTTCCTCCTGGATCGGAGACGGTTTCCCTATAGCAGAGAAACTCTCTTCGATCCGAGAGGCCCGAACGTGTGTGAATAATGTAGGTGCCTTACGGCGTGTTGGTCGCGCTGTTGATTTCCGGCGTGTCCGTAGAGGACGCGGTCGGAAGGGGCGGATCGTTCTTTGTCGTTTCGGCCTCGGAGACGAGGTCGGCGCTTTCACTCACTTTGCGGACCGCGGCCCGGAAATCGCCTTGGGAGAGAAGCTGTTTGGCTTCCTCGACGGCGACTTTCGCTTTCGCGGTCAGGAGCAGGCTTTGCGGAGCGGCGGACTGGGAGTTCAAACTGTCTTGGGCGACCGCCACATGGGCAGCGAAGGAGTCGATGCGCTTGCCGACCGAGGAGGTCAGCTCCGCTTCAGGTAAGACGTTGGCCGCAAAGCTTTGTTTCTCCACGATGATCTCCAGGGCTTTGACGGACACCTGGTCAAGATTCAGCAGGGCGAGACGGAGCGTTGGGCGTCCGACGGAGAGGCCGCTCTTGAAGAGCGCTTGGTATTCGTCGGCTTTGGCGTCCACCTTCATAGCGACCTTCAGGGCGACGTCCGGATCTTTTTCGTTTTGAAGATCGGCGAGGTCTTTGCGGATGTCGGCCATTTCGTCGGAGAAGAGGTTGGCGACTTCGGTCATGCGCGCTTCCTTGTTCGGACCGGCGCTGGCGGAGAGGCGTGCCAGTTCATCCAATCGGCGGCCGGCGACCTCGACGCGACGTTCGGTGCGTTCGCCTTTCGGGGCGAGGCGCAGACTGATCGTCTCGGCCGCGAGCTTTACCTTATAGAGAGCATCACCAGGCAGCGTGTCGTGGGCAGAGGCGACCAGCTCCATCGAAGAGACGCCGGCGCCAACGGCCAGGAACAGCATGAGCGCCGGTACGGCCATCGCGCGCATCAGATTTTCAGGGAGGAAGACATTCAAATTTTCAGCAAATGCGCGAAGACCGGTCCGCCGCTCGCGGCTGACCGTGTTCCCGATCTGCATCAGTAACGTTTCCTTCGTAGACGCAAGCCAATGCGCGTCCGGGCTTCCGCCCGCACGTTCATCTTTCAACGCTTTCAATTGCTTCTCGATGGAATCCATTGTCGTTGGTGGTTTCGGCGGCGACCAGGTCCCGAATGGCTTCCAAGGCGCGGTGCAAAAGCACGCGCACGTTACCTTGGGTCTTGCCGAGGATCCTGGCGATCTCGAAGGTCTCGAGTTCATCCAGATACTTCATCACGAGAACTTCGCGATATTCGTCCTTGAGCGAGCGCAAATGCTTTTCGAGCATCTCCACGTCGATCTTGGCGTCCGCCTTTTTTTGATCAGCTCTGTCGTCTCCGATACGCTCCTCTGCTTCTTCAGCAAGCGGCAACGTCTCGCGACCGGCTTTCGATCGGTAATGATCGATCACGCGGTTGCGGGCGATGCCATAGAGAAGGGCGCTCAAGTGCCGGACTTCCTTCCCTCTTTCATCAAGAAGGTAGGACCAGACTTTCAGAAAGACATCTGCCGTGAGGTCTTGCGCCTCTTCGACTGACGCCACCTTGAAGTAGATGAACCGATGAATCCGGTGCGCGTACAAATCATAAATTTTCCCGAAGGCTTCGGGATCCTTTTTGACGCGCGCTCGATACAGCAAGAGTTTCTCTTGCAGCGGATTGCTCATGGCTTTAGACGGCGGACTCGCTAAAAGCGTTACAGTCCGCCATGGATGTGGTTCAGGCTATCACGGAAAAGGCTAAGGGTCAATCATCACGGCCTCAATTAAGGCTACGGTTTGCGACCGATTTTGTAACGTTGAACAGCTCTCCACTTGCCTTAAACTGCTTATTTGTCTACACTGGAGTGGACAAATACTTGTGCATATCCATGGAAACTCCAAAGAACATTATCCGCGTGTCCGTATCTGAAGCCGCCAAGCTTTTCGGAATTTCGAGCCGCACGATCCGCCGCGCCATCACCGATGGAGAAGTGGCCTATGTGGTCGTGCGCGGAAGGTATAAGCTGAACTTTGAGAGCCTCGTGAAGTGGTCCCAGGTGCGCCCGACGGTGCGCAACAAGCTGGCCACCAACGGCATCGGACAGTTCGTGGAACACTGGAAGATTCGCAACAAACTTTTCAGTCCGAACCCCAAGGCGTTCGAGCCGAAGGAAGAGGAAAAGAAGAAGGGGTCCAACGGTTGACAACCGGGCTCAAATCTGGTACGCTCGGTTGTTTCAAAACACGCCTTCCATGCTTCACGCGCGTGCCACAACCAGCCTCGCCGCTCTCACGATCATTTCGATCGTGAGCTTCTGCGTTCCCGTCGAAGCCGCGGCCGCACGGACGCCGTCGGACAAGTTTGTCCGCATCGCTAACAACTACATGAAGGCGGGTATCACGCTCCCCTCGTCCGAGTGGAGCGCACTCTCCAAATACGACGTGCTGGTGCTTCCGGTCGAAGCGCAGATCTTCAATCCGGATTTCTTTCCGACCGTACGCCGGATGAATCCCGACATCATCATCCTGGCCTACGTCCCGACCAAAAGCTACGCCAAAATTTGGAGTGAGAACCCGCTCGACACGCTGCATCCGAAATTGAAAGCGCGCACGAACGACGCGATGCGCTTGCGCTCCCCCGGCGGGCAGATCCTTTCGGTCTGGCCCGGCACGGAAACGTACAACGTCTCGACCGGCTGGACAGATGCGCTCGCTGCGTTCGTCAAAGACGACGTGATGTCCTCCGGCAAATGGGACGGCATTTTTTACGATGAAACTTCGGCCACGATCTCCTGGTTGAACGGTGGCAACGTCGACGTGAACAACGACGGCGTGAAAGATGACGCCGCCCTGGCCGACCGCTTGTGGGAGGAAGGCATGGTGCGCCTGCTCAAGACGACTCGCGACGGCATCGGTGCGGGACCGGTCATCATCACCAACGGCGACTCGGATCGCGACTTGCAGCCGTACGTCAATGGCCGCATGTTCGAGACGTTCCCGACACCGTGGGAGTACGACGGCTCCTGGGCGACCGTTATGGGCAACTATCTCGGCCTGCAGAAACAGGTCGGCTCTCCTCCCCTGTTCATCATCAACAGCAACACCGGCAACACGGGGAACAAGAATGATTTCAAGAAAGTGCGTTTCGGCCTGGCGTCGACCCTGCTCGGCGATGGCTTCTTCGAGTTCGATTTCGGCGACAACGATCACGGGCAGATCTGGATGTACGATGAGTACGAAGCCTACCTCGGCAAACCGGTCGGCGAAGCGCGCAATCTGACGGGTTCCACGAACCCCGTACGCGCAGGCGTCTGGCGGCGCGACTTCCAACACGGCACCGTACTGGTGAACTCGACCAACCAGTCGCAGACGGTCGATCTCGATGCGGATTTCGAGCGTCTCCACGGCGTGCAGGACGCGAAGACGAACGACGGCTCGATTTCAAGCGTCATTACGATCCCCGCGCAGGACGGACTTATCTTGCTGCGCCCGCTCGAGCAGGTCGACGACGCCAGCTATCGCAACGGCGCGTTCATGCGCGTGCTGACCAACAC
>CAYFZV010000046.1:0-8594 GCA_964347735.1 uncultured Gammaproteobacteria bacterium | reverse complement strand
CCGCGTCGGCATGAGAGACAAGAACGGCACGAGCAATTCGACCGCAAGCGTTCCGAGCGTCATGAGTTTCAACACGCCCGCCGGCAGATGATGCAGATACCAGCTCAAAGCCGTGGGTAATGGCTGCGTTTCAAAATGATGCGTCAGCGCTGTCAGATCCCGCCATGAACGGTCACCGGAAAGAAGTTTCAGTACCCCAGAAGAAAACATCAGGCGGAATGCGAGGAAGCGGTACAGCCAGATGATCGTCGAAGAAGTTTCCACACGCGAGCGATAGCCGTTCGCGCGACGGAACGGCACGAGGAAGATCGCCAGAAACCCAGCTTCGAGCAGCAGCACGTCCCATTGGAAGCCGGTGAACGCCTGGCCAACGACGGTGAGCGAAAGGTACAGAATCCACATGAGCAGGAAGCACGGCGCGATCAGGATGCCGCCGAATGCGAGCAGAGCCGCGCAGGCGCCGAGAAGCGCCATGAACTGGAGCGCCCCGGCGTGAGCTCCGAACCACGCGAGCGTCGGCGCGAGCCATGCCGCGGCGTTGCCGTGCTGGGATGCGAGCGCGGAAAGAAACGTCTCGACCGGCAAGAGACCGTGCTCCCCTACCAAGCCCGACACTTGCGGTACCAAAGAAACGAAGGCGATGAAGTAGATCGCGGCAATCGCTTGAAGAAGGAGGCGCCCGATTAGGGCGTACCGCGGTTGTTTGATTTTTTCGCCCCAAAAAAGGCGGGTGAGCTTCAGGAAAAACGAGCGGTGCGAGGCGACGAGCCGGTACAGCCATTCGGAAACCGGCGCGACTGCCGGCGCCTCATACACCCGCGTCCACCAAGCCTGCCCGGGGCGTTTCGACATCAAACGAAAAACGGCCGCGGCGGCTTCATGCCGCGAACCGTCTTCGTCGATCAGTTGGACGGCGCGCGCGAATTTCTCGCGCGGCACGTCCGGAAACATGGAAGCGATCTCCTGCGACGACGCGTACTGCACGCGCGCGCCAGTCAAAGAACGCCAATGGTCGACCCACAGCCGGCAGAAGGCGCAGTCTCCGTCGTAGATCAAGAGCGCGCGATCCTCGCCGGCCATACGGTCGTTCGATTATTGCTGGACGGCGAAACGTACCGGCAGACGCATCTCGTCGTCATGCTGCGGCAAGCCGGAAGGATTGTCCTTGCGGAAGACGATTGTTCCCGTGGCGGTCGCGGGCGGAGCGAAGGTGAGCGTGATCTTGAACGGCACGAATTCCGAGGTCATCCAATCGCTCTGGGCCTGGGCCGGGCCGATGGCCAGCACCTTGCCGTTGGCGTCGAGCACCTCCACCGGAAAGGACGCTTCGAAATACCAGCCCTTGGCCTTGCCGGTGATGGTCAGCGGACTCGCGACGATATCTCCGGGCTTGAGCGCGTCGACCACGATCACGCCAGCTTTGGCGGTCGGTCCCTTATTGGGATCTTCCGTAATCGGCGCTTGGACGGGCGGTTGTTGAACCGGAGGCTGTTGGACGGGCGGTTGCGGAACGGGCTGCGAGCCGTAGCAGCCGGCGCCGAGAAGCAGCAGTGCCGCCGAAGCGAAGAAAAGTTTTTTCATACGGTTTGAGTTTGTCCTTCGTGAAGAGTGAAATCGAGCAACGTATCGGTATCGAGAAAATAGAACTTGCCGTGCACGTTCTTTCCTTCGAGGAAATTCGGCAGCCAGTGGCGATCGTCCGGCCACATCTGATCGAACGGAATGTCGGTCAGGCGGAACCAGGCGGGACGCATCTCGTCGGATTCGACCGGCTCCCCGCGATGCGCAGTGACGTCGAACACATGGATCTCGAGTACCTCCGGCGAAGTAGCGAATTCAAAGGTCAGGATGCCGCGCTTCTCGAGCGCGTCCGCCTCAAGGCCGCATTCCTCTTGCAGCTCCCGGCGCGCAGCTTCTTCGACGGTTTCACCCAGCTGAACCTTACCGCCGAAGCCGTTCCAGCGCCCTTCGCCGAATCCGCGTTTTTTCATACCCAAAAGAATGTGGGTGTCGTTGCGGACGACGCAGAGCGTGAGCGTCTTGACCATACGTCCTCATGCTATCAGATCGTCGTGCCGGAACAAAAAAGAGGCCCTACATGTTCGGAAATCCGATCAGCTGTATGGCCTTTTCGAGCAGGAACTGGTCGTCGATCCAGGTTTCGAGACGCGTAGTGCGTTCGTGATTCTCCGACGTCCAGACGATGTCGCGAGACATGGTCGAGGGTTGGAGATCGTCCTGGAGGGCGCGCAGATTGAGCAGTTCGACGTGTTCACCCCGACCCTCACCGTAAAACTCTTTTGCGAGTTCGATGAGCTGTTTGACGACTTGGCTGTGCCTCGTCGTCACGATGTCGCCTTGCTTCAACTTGAAGGTGAAGCGCGAATCCTCCCCGTTGGATGAATCGATCAGCAGATGTCGTTTTTCAGCCTCTTGCCGGAAAGATATCCCCGTATGCTTCATCGTACTCTCACCTTTCGAGATGGTAGAAGACGTGCACGATCATGCCGAGCGTACACCAGTCGAGATCCGGACTGTGATGAAAGATGTCGCGAAAGCTGCGGATCTGGACCTGCTCGTGCGTGCACGGAAAGTGCGCGTCGAACTTCTGACCGGAAAGCAGAAGGCTGTACAACTGTACTTCACCCGCTCCCGTCATCGCGGTCGTCCAACGGTCGCAGCGCCCACGCAAGTCTTGAGGCTGGATCTTGAGTCCGAACGCCGTCTCCAGATACGCGGCGGCGTCTTGGTCCGGATGTGCAGTGGCTCTGGCCGCAGGCAAAACCCAGGCCGCGCGTCCTCCCGGTGCGTACTGGCGCAACAGGACGACTTCGCGGTTAAAACCGACGGACGGTCCGAGTACGCAGATCACAATGCGCGGGATGTGCACGACCACCTCCGAAAAAAGGTCCTGGACGATAATACCCTGAATCTCACTTTGTGTCCAGGAGCATCAACTCGCGCAAAAGCAGACCAGATGAGACGCCCATCGTTTCTTTTTTCAGCAATGCGAACGCGTCATCCCAGGACATTTTCAGAATATCAATCTCCTC
Source organism: uncultured Gammaproteobacteria bacterium (assembly GCA_964347735.1). Classification (GTDB taxonomy): domain Bacteria; phylum Patescibacteriota; class Patescibacteriia; order SG8-24; family DYFX01; genus DYFX01. Next base: position 5,541 of record CAYFZV010000046.1, on the reverse strand, counting down.
TCCCCCATCGCCGACGGCTTCAATCCGGTCTGTGGCGTGGGTCTCCGGCAAGTCGACGATGTAGAGATGCACCAGTTCCGTCGAACCGCCGATCGACGGCAACGCCGAAGCCACCCGTCGGAGACAGGTGGCAGGAACGATCAAGCCGGCTTCTTCTCGCAACTCGCGGACGGCGGCTTCTTCGGGAGTCTCACCTTTGTCGATCATGCCAGCCACCATCTCGTAGAGACGTGCCGCATCCGTCCCGATTTCGAACTCGGGATTTTTCGCGCCTTCAAGCAGCTTTTTCAGCGACGCTTGTCCTTCAGGACTTTGGCTGAACGGCTTGAGCGGACGGATCTCGCGCAGCAGATAGAGTTCGCGCCTGGCGAAATCGACCGGCAACATCACGACCGCTTCTCCGCGCGCCATTCCGTCGAAACGGTGTGACACGCCGTCGAGCGCGAAGCTGAAGAGCGAAAGAAAACCTTTGCGCTCGAGGCGGAGATCGCGGTATACGAGCCGTTCCGGTGCGCGGCCGATCCGTCCGACGTGTTCGATCATGGTTATTTCGTTTCCTTGATCTCGGGCGCCGGCGGCGGAACGGCCATCACGGGCGCGTCGAGCGGAATCGGGCCGCCGTTGTTGTGCATGGCATCAAGCAAATCCTTGGCGAGCGGAACGATCACGTTCTGGCGCCAGAGATCGGGAGCTTGTGTCTTGACCGGGAAGATGAGCGCGGGCACGAGCAGTTCTGCACCGGTGTCGCCCATCTGCTGCCAAGAACGCACGTAGGCGATCTTCGGCGTGCCGAGCTCGACTTGGACTGTCTTGGCATTCGGATACGCGTCGGCGGCGTAGTAGTTGTCGGTGTTCTCGGCGATGCCGATCAAGCGCTTCACGTCGGTTTCGGCGACATAGGAAGAGACTTGGTAGGTACGGGTGAAGAGGTTCCAGACGCTCTGCGCACGCTTTGCGCGCACGTCGACGTTGACGTTCAGTCCGTACGGAGCTCCGCCTTCATCGTAGGACACTTTGCCGTCGATGAGGATCGGGTAGATAACGCTGATGCCTTCGGGGAACCAGTAGGAGGAGCGGGCGGAAGCATCCATGGCTTCATACATGACGCGCCACTGGTTATTGACGATCGGCGCACCGTAATCAGCTTTCGAGATGCCGTACTCCGCGAGGAACGCATCGGCGATACGGAATGCTTCAGCGTCGGAAAGCAGGTCGCTCTCCTTCAGGCGGTTCTGCTCATAGCAGTTCTGGTCCATGCAGCGGAGCAGGGCGTTGGACCACTTCGCGTTCTGGAAAATATTGACCATGCCTTCTTGCGGGTCGACGTTGAAGACGTAGCCGTTCTCGCGTTTCTCTGCAACGGTGAAGGATTGAACGAAGCCGTCCTTTACCTGACTGAGATCAACCAGACCGAGGTTCATTTCGGAAAGCGCGGAAAGCGGACCGACGGACGGCGTGCCTTTCACACGACGATAGACATCAACCTGCGAGGCCAAGCCTTCGATCGCGTCCCCCGCGTACGTGTAACGGTAGATCGTCGGGATCCATTCGGGCGCGATCATTTTCGCGTCGCCTCCGGCACCCAAACCTCCGCCAGCCATCGGAGGCAGCGCGGGGCTGGTGACGGCCGCCATCGGAACGGCGGCCTCGGGCGTAGCAACGGACGAACGAACAGCCGTCGCATTGCCGGCATCGGCCTGATTGCCTTGCGCGGAATACGCGAGCGTGCCGAACGCATTGGCTTTCACGCGTTCGATCGCTGGTGCGGACGCTGTGCGGACCGAGGCCGGGCGGCCCGGCATGAAGCTCTGAAGCGCGGCGCCGCCGGCGACGGCCAGGACCAGGACTGCGAGTCCCGGAACGAGGAAGCGGGTATTTTTTCCGGAGAAGAGAGACATAAGGTTGAATTTAGGAGAAGCGGTGGACGCACGGACAAGAAGTTCGCCGCGCAGACGCTGAACAAAGCGTTCATCGACCGACGCTTCGGGTTTTGCAGTGAGGAGTTCCAGGACGAGCGGGCGGAGCGATGCGTCCTGCGCACGAAGCGCGGGTTCAATCGCGTACAACTCTTCAAGGAACGCGTCGAGGCGTTTTGGGTCGGTCATAAACGAATAAAAAGTAGGAGAAGAAGAATGGAGGCGGGCACCTCTTTACGCAGCTTGGCGACGACTCGCGAGAACGCCATCTTGCATGCATCTTCGCTCTTGCCGACGATCACGGCGATTTCGGCGTAGGACAAGCCGTCCCAAAGGCGCAGGAGCAGGAGTTCACGTTGGTCTTTCGGCAAGGCTTGCAGATACGGGCGGAGCTTCTCGACGCGTTCGAGCGCTTCGGCATCGCGCACGACATCGGTGTCGGATTGCAGATCCCAAACGTCTTCGATGTCGAGCGTTTCGCGCGATGCGCGATAATGGTCGATCAGCGCATTTTTGGCGATGCGGTAGAGCCAGGCAATGAACGTTCCGCGCGTCTTGTCGTAGCTGCTGAATTTATCGAGTGCCTTCATGAAAACATGGGACGTCAAATCCTCGGCCGTCTCGCGATGCTGCGTGCGGTAATACAGGTAACGATAGATGTCGCGGACGTGCGCGTCGTATAAGGACGCGAACTCGGTGGTATCCATGGGTGTGGGAGCGCTCTCACCAGTGTACTACGAACTCCTTTTAAGGAGGTAACACTCACTTGGACGCATGTACGAGCGCGTGGCTCGGCCGCGTGGGGCCGTGCTATACTGAAGACGTATTCTCTTACTCCCTCTTTCCGTTCCGTATGGAGTCTTCCATGAAAGCGCAGTGGGTGCTGCGCATCGCAGTTGCGGGCGAATTTATCGGCCATGGTGTATTTGCCCTCCAGGGCAAAGCGGATTGGCTCAAGTGGATCTCGCAGCTGACCGGCGCCGACGCCGCAACGGCCGCGACGCTCCTGACGCTGATCGGTCTCATGGATCTTACGGTCGCGCTCATCGTCCTCGTGAAGCCTGTCAGAGCCGTGTTGCTCTGGGCTGCGCTGTGGGGCGTCTGGACCGCGCTCCTCCGCCCGCTCGTTGGTATGCCGATGTGGGATTTCGTCGAGCGCTGGGCTAACTGGGGCGCGCCGCTTGCGCTCTTGCTCCTGGCCGGCTGGCCAAAGAGTCTGAAGGAGTGGCTCAAGGCCTGAACCACCTGTACGTAAAAAGCGCCCTGGCGGCGCTTTTTTGATGTGCGCATCACGTGTTGATGGCGTCATTCTTCTTGTCGACCTGATCCAACTTCAAACATTTCACGCCGATATAGATCACGATCGCGATGATGACGAAGTCGATGAGTGTCGTCAGGAAATTTCCCCATTTGATCGTGGCCGTGCCGATGGTCACGGACGCTTCGGCCAGATTGCCGGCCTTGCCGAGCATGACGCCTACAAGGGGGTTGATGATATCTTCGACGAGGGCCGTCACCAGCTTGGAGATCGCGCCGCCCATTAGGAAACCGATCGCTAATCCGACGACGCCTTTCTCACGCATGAACTCAATAAAGCCGCGCAACATACACTGTTATTCTTTTTTAAATTTCAACGAGGCGGAATTCACGCAGAAGCGCTTGCCGGTCGTTTCCTTAGGACCGTCGTCGAAAATGTGGCCGAGATGCGAGCCGCAACGCGCGCACATGATCTCCGTCCGCGTCGTACCAAAGCTCGTATCGACCGCAGTTTTGATCTTCGTTGGATCGACGGCCTGCCAAAAGCTCGGCCAACCGGAACCGGAATCGTATTTGGCGTCGGATTTAAAAAGCTCCGCGCCGCAGCCGCGACACATGTACGTGCCGTGTTCTTGATTGTGATACAGCTCGCCGGAACCGGGCGGCTCCGTCCCCTTCTCGCGGAGAATGTGATACTCCTCGGCGGTCAGGATTTTTTTCCATTCCTCGTCGGAACGGATGATGTCGTCAGGCATAGTGTTTATTCAGCAACCGTTACAGGTGAACCGACTTTATAGTTTACAAAAAACGCGTCGGAAAGATCATCGACGTTTTTCGCCCAAGCCGAACCATAGAGCGCTCTGGCGATCGTATCGGTCGTGATCCAACGTAACGTGCCCGCGCGATCGACGGCGTAGACCTTCGGGTCGGATTGGATTTTGACCATCCGCACGCCGGGTTTATAAGTGACGTTGCCGCCGATCAGGATCGCCGACATTTCTTCAGCGCTGATCGTTTGCACGCTCGAAAAGTCCTTGTACCACGTGAAATACGTCTTGGAGTTGGGAAAGACGTAGCGGCGACTATCGGCTCCGCAGTAGTACACGGCACTCGATGCATCCGTCTTGATCAAGGATCCGGAGAGGCAGTGCTGGAATCCCGCCATCGGCGTGAGCGCCTTGTCGGTATTGATGTCGCCAGCGGCGATTTGAGCGCCTTGCGGATTGAAGCGACCCGGTCGCTCCGCCGCCAACAGCGACTCGTAGGGATCGATGGCCGCGCCTTCGGGCACATGCATTTCAAAATGGAGGTGCGGCGCGGTCGTTTCCGCATTGCCGGAATCGCCGAGCCAACCGAGCAGCTGTCCTTTGACGACGTATGTTCCTCTTTCGATGCCCGGCGCAAAGGCGTGCATGCGGCCGCCCAAACCATCGTCAGTGCCGGGTGTGTCGTTATTGACGTGCAGATACCAGTATTCGTAACCCGCGGCGTCCTCGATTTGCAGCATCCAGCCGTAGGACGGCTCCGTCTCTGTGAGAAAGTCGATGCGTCCGTCGACGGCCGCCAGAAGCGGCGTCATCTTGGGCGCAAAGATATCAATGCCTTCATGCACGCGCCCGCCGCTGCGCCCGTCATTAAACGTGTCGGTAAACGAGGCCGCGCCTTCAACAGGAAAGAAGATCGGCCGGGTAAAGCCTGCCGAGGCTGGAAAGGCGGAGAAAATCATGGTTGCGAGAAGCGCAAAGACGGAAACTTTTCTCATATCTCCCACCATCGTAACACGAAAAAACCCGGTTCTCGAGCTTGCGCAAACGGCACGTATCGCGCAGAGTAGCGCCAACGTTCTTTCAAGGAGCTCGCATGAAGAAAGCCGGTATCGATTTCGGATTGACCCACGTCAAAGCGCACTGGATCAAGGAGAGCGGCGAGGAGATGCTTCTTTCGACCATCGAGGTCGGGCGCGGAAGCCTCGTCTCCGTGCTGCAACATGAAGGCATCACCGACATCATCGCGGCCGGCAACGGCCCGAGGAACGGGTTCGAAGGATTTTGGCATCATGCCTTGCCCGGGGACCCGTTGAACGCGGAAATCGAAATCCAGGCCAAGGGCGCGGATCGGCTCCTCGCCAAAGATGGGGTCGTCTGCGCGCCGGAACGCTTCATCGTTTCGATCGGCACGGGCACTTCGTATACGTACGGCAACGGCAGCATCTACAGCCTCCTGATCGGCAGCGCCATCGGGGCGGGCATGGCGGATGGTTTGCTGAAGCTTCTCGGTATCACTGCCGGCGCGGCAGGATTCGACGCGCTGGAGGTTCTTCGGGCAGCGCCGTCGTTCAACCTCATCCTGGAGGAAGAAATTCCAAAAC
>CAYFZV010000045.1:0-8761 GCA_964347735.1 uncultured Gammaproteobacteria bacterium | reverse complement strand
TTTCCGATCCGACGAGCGCGCGCTCGTCGAGCGGGCAGAGGCGGCATGCGGCGGAACCACGCGCCGGCAGGAAACGCGTCGCTTCGTAGCGCACGTCCTTTCCGCACTCGCAGCATTCTTCGAGCTTCGGATGATAGCCGAGATGCGAAAGCAGACGCCAGACGAAGACGGAGAGCCTCGGCATGAGCCGGTCTTCCGGCAGGACCGCCGCGTCGGCGAACCAGGATTCGATCAAACGCCAAAGTTCGTCATCGCGTTCGCCAAGCTTCACGAAATGATCGATCACTTCGGCCGCGAACGAAGTGGCGACGTAACGGGCATCTTCGAGGACGAGTGGTTCAGGTGAGCGCGCCATGATCGCACCGCAAACGGTGTCGAGCTTGCGGCCGCGCGCGAGATGCAGATCGACGAGTGTGAACGGTTCCAAATGCGACCCGAGTTTTGAAAGTAGTTTGCGCGTGCCGCGGCCGATCGCCAAAAGCTTGCCGCCTTCGCGCGTATAAAAAGTGTAGAGGCGGGCGGAGTCGCGCCACGTTTCGCGGCGCAGCACGATGGCGCGAGCGTGGTACGTCGACATTATTCCGTCTTCATCCGGTCCAAATAGGACTGTAGGAAGAGCATGGCGGCGGCGCTGTCGCGGTCGAGACCGGAGGCTTTCCAAGCTTTTTGTCCGCCCATGGCTTCCATGTGCGCTTCGATCTCGCGGCTCGAAAGGCGCTCGTCTTGCAGCGACACGGGGATGGAGAGCACGTTTTCAAGCCGGGCGGCGAAGTTGCGCACGACGGTTTCCTGCGCAGTATGCCCGCCGTCCGTCGAAAGCGGTAGGCCGACGACGACCTGGTCGATACCTTCGGCAATCACGATCGCCTTGATGTCTTCGATTGCGAATTCGTCTCCGCGATGCGATAAAAGCGAAAATGGCACCGCTGTTCCGGTTTCAGTCGAACCGATCGCAAGACCGACCCGTTTCGTACCATGATCGACGCCAAGAATATTCATATCAGATCGGCAACGGCGTGATGATTTCGTATCCGTCGTCCGTGACCGCAACCGTGACCTCCCAATGCGCGGCGGGTTTCTTGTCGATCGTTTTAATCGTCCAGTTGTCACGCGCGAGCAGCACGTCCCAGTCCCCCATCGTGACCATCGGCTCCACGGCCAGAACCATCCCCTTCTTGATCGTCACCTTCGGCAGATCGGGGTCGTCGAAATTCGGCACGTGCGGGTCTTCATGCACGTGGCGTCCGACGCCGTGGCCGACGAGAGCGCGCACGATGCCGTAGCCGTTCCGTTCGACAATCGGCTGGATCGCCTTGCCTACGTCGTTCACTTTGGCGCCCGGACGAATGACGTCGATGCCGGCGAGCAGGGACTCTTTGGTGACGCGGATCAATTTCAAAAGATCGGCGGAGACTTCTCCGATCGGAAGCGTGACAGCCATGTCGGTGCAGAGGCCTTTGTACCGAAGACCGATGTCGAGCGAGAGGACCATGCCTTCTTTCAAAGCACGTCCCGGGTGCGGCGGCGCATGGACCACTTCGTCGTCGATCGAGGTGCAGACCGTGCCGTTGAACGGCACGGAACCGCCGGCTTTGTATCCTTTAAACGAGGGTTCGCCGCCCGCGTCGCGCATGCGTTTTTCGGCGTGCTGGTCGAGTTCGGCCGTCGTCACGCCCGGTTTGGCCATGGCCGCGAGTTCGCCCAAAATCTCGCTAAGGAGCTTGCCGCCCTCGCGCAATTTCGCGACGTCATCTTCCGTGTAATGCTGGATGGCCATTGGAAATTCAGGAGTTCAGAATATACCCGATCAGGGTCAATCCGGCAATGATGGCGATGAGCGACACGGGCGCGATCACGAGCCAAATATGAAAGCGGCGTTTCTTGCCCGTGCGGCCTTCGAGCCTGCTTTGCGCCTCGCGGGCGACTTCGGCGATGCTTTTGCGCGCATCGATCAGGATCAGTTTCCCGCGCTTTGCATACCAATCTTTCAACGGTTCGGTGACCTGGTGGTAATGCTTCAGGCGCTGATCGACGAGTTCCGGCGTATCGTCGCTGCGACGGACGATTTCGCCGCCGCATTTGTCGCAGAGGCCTTTCGGGTTCTGCGGAGGCTGCGTGATCAGGTTGTAATTCGTCTTGCACTTCGTGCAGATGCGGCGGTACAAAATACGCCGCTTCGATTCCTCGTCCGGCACTTCCAAATACAGGCAGGCGTCGGGTTTGAAAAAGGCCTCGCTTTTCTCGGCTTGTTCAACGGAGCGCGGAAAGCCGTCAATGATCCAACCGTCTTGATGCGTCTCCAACCAGTTTTTCAAAAGCGGCAGGATGATCGTGTCGTCGACGAACGCGCCTTTTGACATCTCAAGTTTGGCTTCGCGGCCGCGAGCCGAATCCTCCCCCTGAAGATCGCGCAATAAATCACCCACCGAAACGGCGGGCACACCCATGATCACCGAAAGAATGTGCGCTTGCGTTCCCTTGCCCGAGGCCTGGGTGCCGAGCACGACGAGCTTCATGCGTTTCATGGCCGGAAGATAAGGAATGAAGCGAGATACGCGAGTGCGGAACCGAGCGCGATCGGCGGGAGCGCGGGTATCGGAGCGCGACGCGTCTGCGCGAGAAATAGCATGAGCATCAGGACGAAACCGCCGGCTGCTCCCGCCAATGCGGAAACCGCGTGGACGGGACCGACGCGCAAGGCGGACACGGCGAGCATCGCGGGGAGAAGGACGTCGCCCGTGCCGAGCAACATGCCTCGGCCTTCCGGCGCGGAGCGAGCGCCCAAGACGCGCGGAGCGAGCGGAGTCAGCGCAAAGGCGAAGAGAGCGCCGCGGGAAGCGAGCGCGCGGAACATGCGCACCATATGCTTCGTGCGATACACGGCCACGATATCGTAGAAGGAAAGCACGGTCAAAAGCATCAGGACGGCGTTCGGCGAGAGTCCCGTGGCGAGGCTCGCAGCGATGCCAGCGATACCGATCGCCAAACTCACGTTCGCCGTCAGCACGGATTTCCAAACGAAACGCAGCAGGATCACGCTCGAACCGACGACGACGGCCCAACCTGGTGAGAAAAAGATATCGGCCAGGAACCAGGAGCCGGCCAGCATCGTCAGCGCGAAGAGCGTTTCAAAAACGATCGGGCGCTTGAAAGCGCGAAGGACGAAAAGAATCAGCAACGTCGCGAACAAGAAGAGCGCCAAAAAGTAAGGCACGGTCACAATCGCCGACGGCACATACCCGCCCCGCACGATTGTCTTCACGCCACCCGCCAACGCAAGCCCGCCCGTCACTGCGAACGCCAACACGCCGTGGAGCAAGATGCTCCATTGTTCTCCTCTCGGCGGTGTGGCAATGGGTTGTGGCTGGGGATCGGACATGCGCCTCCAGTGTACCAAACAAAAACTCCCTACGATGTAGGGAGGCGGTCTCGGCCGAAAAGGGTGGCGAATCGGTCGCGCAACTCGAGCACATGCGCTTCCAGGCGATGGCGTCTGGAGCGCGCGATGGCAATCAGGAGTCCCGAATAAAGATCACCCATGCCCGAGCGCGACGGTTGGCCGTACCAACGCTCGAAGTCGTGTTCAACCTGCTTCGCCTCGGGCAAGAAGATCTTCTCAATCTGCTCGATGATGAGTTTCCAGGCGTAGTACTTGGCCAATCGATCGATGATCTGTTCCCGCGTCTTTTTTTCAGACATGCCGATCTCCAAAGACCGTTGATGCGGCATAACATAGCAGCGAACGACGTTCGTGTCAAGAAAAAAGACGTCCGTGAAGACGTCGGTTATGGCTTTCGCGCGATGATATGGAAGGCATGCCAGTACTTCGGCTTTCCGCTTGCCAGATGACCTTTCCCCTCTTGCTCTCGCCACGAAAGAAGATCCAAGCTCTTCAAATCGGCGCGGGCGGCATCTGCGGAGTGGAATGTCATACTGCTTTCTGTCGCGCTCCATTCGTCGCGATCACCAAACATCTGACCGACGAAGACCCCGCCTGGCGCGAGCGAAGCGACCAGCTTCTGCCATACGCGATCGAAAGAACGTCGAGGAACGAACGGGAGCGCATACTGCGCGTTCACGAGATCAAATCTTCCTTGTGGGAAGTCGAAGCCCTCGAACGCGCTTTGCACATGCACCAATCGCTCCGTCTGCGCCAACTCCTGAAGACGAATCGGCGGCGGGTTCTTATCGACGGCGCTGACGTGAAACCCCTGCCGCATGAGATAGATACTGTCTCGCATCGCACCGGCACCGAGATCCAGTGCTCTTTGCTTGCCGCGCAAGCAGCAGGTAACCGCCATTTCGAGCAGGGGCGAATGCGGCAGATCTTTTGTCGCTTCGTAGTAGGCTTGCCAACTCTGCATCATGCCCTCCTCGGTGGTTGTTGGATGGATCTCTTTTACACGAAAAAGATGATTTTGTCAATACCAAAAGATCCGCCTTTCGGCGGACCTTTTCTTTTACTTGATCGCGTCGTAGTCGTACTCGCGCATCGTCATCTGCGACTGGATCTGCCGGACGATTTCCAGCACGACCGAGACGATGATGAGGAGCGACGAACCGCCGACCACGAGGTTCTGCGATCCCGTGAGGAACTGCTGAACCAGGAGCGGCAGGATTGCGATGATTGCGATAGCGAGAGCGCCCGCCAGCGTGATGCGGTTGACCGCATACATCAGGTAGTCAGCCGTCGGCTTGCCTGGACGGATGCCCGGAACGTAGCCGCCTTGTTTCTGCAGGTTTTCGGCAATCTGCTCCGGTTTGAAGACAATCGCCGTGTAGAAGTAGGTGAAGGCGAAGACCAGGACGAAGTACGAGATGCCGTAGATCAGCTGATTCTGCGAGACCGTGATCACCCAGTTCGCCGCGTCGGCGATCCAGGGCGTTTTCGCGCGCACGAAGAACTGCGCGATCATCGGCGGGAAGAGGACGATCGAGATCGCGAAGATGATCGGGATCACGCCAGCCATGTTCACGCGAAGCGGCAAGTGCGTATTAGCGCCGCCCGCCGTGCCGTTGCCGACCACGCGCTTGGCGTAGGTCACCGGCACGTTGCGTTGCGCTTCAGAAATCACGACCACGCCGGCAACCGTCAGGATCGCAACCAGGAGGAATGCGATATAGACAGGGAGCTTGGTCGGATCGTACGTCAGCACTGCCTGCTGAAGCATGTTCGGCAGCGCGGAGACGATACCGGCGAAGATCAGGATGGAGATGCCGTTACCCACTTTCTGGGCGTCGATCAATTCCCCGATCCAGACCAAGAACATCGTGCCGGCCGTCATCGCGAGCATCGTGATGATGAGTTGGAAGCTCTCAAGGCCAGTGACGATGCCAGACGACTGCTTGAGCAGACTGATCATGGCATAGGCCTGGAGCATCGCGAGCGGAACCGACAAGTAGCGCGTGTACTGGTTGATCTTACGCTGGCCTTGCTCGCCTTCTTTCTGCAACTCTTCCATGGCAGGAATGATCATGCCCAAGAGCTGCAGGATGATGGAAGCCGTGATGTACGGACCGACGCCGAGCGAAACGACCGAGAAGTTATCCAGCGTACCGCCCGAGAACACGTTCATGAGACCGAGCAGCTGATTGGACTGGAAAAACGCTTGGAGGTTCGCCAAGTCGACGCCCGGAATGGGGATGTGCGCAGCAACACGGAAGATGACCAGAAGACCGAGCACCTTAAGCAGGCTTGCGCGGAGATCTTTCTGTTTCCAGATTTGGGAGAATTTGGCCCACATATGTCTGGCAGTCTACCGTAGCGACGGAAGCTTAGGCAACCGAACCGCCGGCCTTCTCGATCGCGGCTTTGGCGCCGGTCGAAACCTTGAGGCCCTTGAGCGTGAGCTTGCGCGACAGTTCGACGGAACCGACGACCTTGAGGGACGCGCGGGTATCCGTGATGACGCCGCGTTTCGCGAGCTCCGAACGCGTGACGATGCCGCCTTGCGGAAACGCCTTCACGAGATCGTGGAGCGTGATCGTGCCGTCCTTGCCGTACTGGCTCTTGAAGCCGCGCAGCTTCGGAATGCGGCGGATGATCATCTTCATGCCCATGAGGCGGAGCTTGTTGCGTCCGCCCGTGCGGGCTTTCTGACCCTTAGTACCCTTACCGGAGGTTTTACCGCGACCGGAACCCGGACCACGGCCGAGGCGGCGGGTCGAGGTTTTGGCGCCCTTGTTGGGCTTGAGAGAGTGGAGTTTCAGCATATCAGGCGGCGTTGACGACCACTTTCTTCACACGAAGCTGCTGGAGAGCGGCGATCGTGGCTTTGGTGTTGTTGATCTTGTTCTTGCCGCCGAGAAGCTTGCCGATGATGTTCGGCACGCCAGCGAGTTCCATCACGACGCGCATGGCGCCGCCAGCTTTGACGCCGGTACCTTTCGGGGCGGGCTTCATCAGCACCTTGGAGGCGCCGAACTTGGCTTCGACGTGATGCGGGATGGTTTCGTTGACGAGCGGAATGGTCATCAAGCGCTTCTTGGCTTGCGTGACGGCTTTGTTGACCGCGGCCGAAACGTCCGCGGCTTTCGCCACGCCGTAACCGACGCGGCCTTTGTGGTCGCCGATGATGACGGTCGCGCGGAAGCGCATGCGCTTGCCGCCCTTGGTGACGCGGGTCACGCGATCAAGGGAGAGGATGCGCTGGTCGAATTCCTTCGGCTCTTCCGGACGGCGTCCGCGCGGCGGACCACGGCGGTCGCCGCGTCCTCCGCCGAAACCGCCACGCTGAGGAGCGCGGTGTTCGGCCGGCGGGGTCGCCGGAGTCGCCGGAGCTGCGGGTTGTGCGTTGGTGTTCTCCATAGTTCCGGTTAGAATTGGAGGCCTCCGGCGCGTGCGCCATCGGCGAGAGCCTTGATGCGACCGTGGTAGGCGTAGCCTCCGCGATCGAAGACGACGACGGCGAGTCCGGCCTTCTTGGCTTTCTCGGCGAGATCCTGTCCGACGGCGTAGGCCGACGCGATCTTGGCTTCCATACCTTCGGCCTTGGCCGCTTTCTTGGACTTGGCGTCCGTCGAGGCGGCGAGCGTCTTGCCCGAGGCGTCATCGATCAGCTGTGCGTACACATGCTTGGCGCTGCGGAAAACCGCGAGGCGCGGACGCTTGGCCGTACCGATCACGCGGGCGCGGATGCGCGCGCGGCGACGGGTGCGGCTTTCGTTTTTCTTTTGGCTAAGAGATTTCATAGGCGTCGATTACTTGGCGCCGGCCTTGGCCGACTTGCCCGCCTTGCGGCGGATGACTTCGTCGACGTACTTGATGCCTTTGCCCTTGTACGGTTCCGGCTTGCGGATGCGGCGGATGCGCGCGGCGGTTTCCCCGACGAGCTGCTTGTCGATGCCGGAGAGCGTCAGCGTGTTCTTGTCGATTTTGGCGTCGATGCCAGCCGGGAGCGGGAAGTCCACTTCATGCGAGAAGCCGACGTCCATTTTCACCGTTTTGCCAGCGAGGTTCACTTTGTAACCGACGCCGACGAACTCGAGGGACTTGTCGTACCCCTTGGTGACGCCGACGATCATGTTGGCGACCAAGCGGTTGAAGAGACCCCAGAGGGCGCGGTCTTTCTTGTTTTCTTCGTTCTTCACGCCCACGGTCAAGATATCGCCCGCGCGCTCGAGGCGCACGTGCGGATGCAGGGCGAGCTTCAGTTCTCCTTTCGGGCCTTTGACGCGCACTTCCTGTTCGGAAACGGCGACATCGACGCCTGCGGGGACCTGGATAAGTTTTTTGCCAATGCGGGACATAGTCGCGGGATCAGTAGACTTCGCACACGACCTCGCCGCCAAGGCCGCGCTTGCGCGCTTCCCTGTTGGTCATGAGGCCGGCGGATGTCGAAACGATGGCGAAGCCCTGGCCGTTCAGGACGCGGGGCAGTTCGGTCTTTGTGGCGTAGACGCGGAGTCCCGGCTTCGAGATGCGCTTGATGTCGCGCAGCACCGGGCCGTTTTCGTCGTAGCGGACCTTCAGCTTGAGCTGTCCGTGATGATCGTCCGTTTTTTCGACGGCGGTCACGTAGCCTTCCTTCTCGAGGATTTTGGCGATCTCAAACTTCATCCGCGAGAGCGGGAGGACGACGTCCTGTTTGCGCACCATGGCTGCGTTGCGCAACCGGGTGAGCATGTCTGCGATGGGATCAGTCATCATAGGTTACCAGCTAGCTTTCTTGATGCCCGGAATTTCGCCACGGTTGGCGAGTTCGCGGAAGCAGATGCGGCAGAGGTCGAAGTCGCGCATGTAGCCATGGCGGCGTCCGCAGCGCCAGCAGCGCCGGACGATGCGGGACGAGAACTTCGGCTTGCGATTGGATTTGGCGATTTGATTTGCTGTTGCCATAGAGGGTGGCCTTAGCCGTGGAAGGGAAAGCCGAGAAGTTTGAACAGTTCCAGGCCCTCTTCACGGGTTTTGGCCGTGGAGGAGACCGTCACCTGCACGCCGTGCAGGCGCTCGATCTCGTCGGAGCGGATCTCCGGGAACGCGATGTACTCCTTGAAGCCGATGGACAGGTTACCCTGCTTGTCGACGAGTTTCGGGGAGATGCCGCGGAAGTCGCGGATGCGGGGCATCGTGACGTGGATCAGCTTCTCGAGGAAGTGCCACATTCGATCGCCGCGCAGCGTGACTTTCATGCCGATGTGCTGGCCCTCGCGGATCTTGAAGCTCGCGATCGACTTCTTCGCCAGCGTCTTGACCGGCTTCTGGCCGGTGATGCGGGTGAGCGTCGACTCGACGGTCTCCGGGATCTTGGGATCCTTGAGG
>CAYFZV010000044.1:0-8951 GCA_964347735.1 uncultured Gammaproteobacteria bacterium | reverse complement strand
GTTCCATAGTCCGCCCGCAGCGGAAACGTGTGCGCCGAATTTCATATGCGGTTACGGTATCGCAAACGGCAGAAAAGCAAAAGCGTCCCGATGGGACGCTTTATGCTTACTTCTTAATCATCGTCTCCCTGATGAACTGCAGCACTTTGCGGTTCTTCAGCATCGCGCGGATGTAGTCTTCGCCTTCTTCGGAGCGGACGCGTTCTTGCGTCGCCGGATCGTCGGCGTACATGTTGAGCATCTTGAGCTGTTCGTCGAGCGCCTCTTTGTCGGTCGGATCGAGTTGTTCGCGGCGGGCGATTTCGCGCATCACGACCATCGACTTCACGCGCTTCATGGCATCCGGTACGAAGTCGAGCAGGAGTTCGTCGTGCGTCTTGCCGATGCTCTTCAGATAGTCGGCGAAGGCCATGCCCTGGCGCGAGATCGAATGTTCCATCTCGTGCATCATCTTGTGTGCCTCGTTGTTCACAAGCGTTTCAGGCGCGTCTTCTATCTCCGATTTCTTGAGGAGCTCTTCGAGCGCAGCGGCCTCCTGGCGCTGTTCCTCCTTCATCTTCGCCTCGTCTTCGAGATTCTTGCGGAGCAGGGCGCGCAGCGCGTCCATCGACGTCTGGCCCATGCGCTTGGCGAAAAAGTCGTCGAGTTCCGGATGCTTGATCTCATGGACGCCCTTCATGTCGACGGTGAATTCGACCTCCTTGCCGGCGAGGTTCTTGTTGAAGTTGTCTTTGGGGAAGGTGAGAGTGAAGACTTTCTTTTCGCCTTTCTTCATGCCGACGATCATCTCGTTCAAACCGGGAACGTAGTACGGCTCGTTGAGATAGATGGCGTGGTTCTTGGTCGCGCCGCCTTCGACGGCGACGTGATCGATCGCCATCGCCATGTCGACCATGACTTTGTCTTCGGTTTTGGCTTCGCGCTCGACTTCTTCTTCGGCGCTCTGCATCTTGCGAAGCTCCATGATGACTTTTTCAACGTCATCTTCTTTGACGGAAATGTCTTTGCCCTCGATCTTGATCTCTTTATAATCCGCCATCTTCTTGATGGCCGGAAGGAGAGAAACTTTCGCGGTAAAAATCACCTCGTTGCCGGGCGCGGCCTTTTCGACGTTGATCGAAGGCTCGCCGACGGTTTCGAGATTTTCCTTCTTGATGATTTCGACCATGTGCTTCTGCACGAGCCTCGGCAGCGCCTCTTCGAGGATCGCCATCTCGCCGACGCGTTTCACGACGATGTCGTACGAAGCTTTGCCCGGGCGGAAACCTTCGATTTTTACTTTTTGCGAAAGTTCGACGGCGGCGCGCTCCATGAACGGCTTAAGCTCCGCGGCTTCGACTGTCACTTTGATCTCTTTCTGGCTCTTGGGCAGGTCTTTGATGTCGTACGTCATAGATGAAGAAGGGGAGTGAATCCCGGGTAGTGTGTGAGATTTGAAGAGATTTGTCAATAAAAAGACCGCCTTCAGTAGGCGGTTGTGCGTACGACGGGTTGGAAGAGTTCGATGCGTTTGGCGCAGGCTTCATTGAAGCGGCAATTGCCGCATTCCGGTTCGGTCATTTCCGGGCAGTACTTCCGCGCGGACCACATGGCGTAGTCGAGCACGGCCGATGAGACGCCGGAGAGCTCCTGCACGCGGACGAGCGCTTCGTGGACCGCGGCACGGACTCGCATCTCGATGTTAGGATCCCAAAGGCGAGCAGTATTGCGGCGAGCGGCGTTGGGATAGAGTCGGACAAGCCCGAGACGCAGCGCGACGCGCATGAGGTGATAGTCCACGATCGGACCGAGACGCTCGCCTTCGGCTGGTTTGAGAAACGCCTCGGGGCGGTTCATGAGCGCGAGCGCGAGGAGCCGCGCCTTCTTCTGGAACGGGTCGTCGGTGAAACCCGGCACTTGCCGCATCGACGAAAGGAATGCTTCGAGAGGTTTCTCGTGAAAGGCGGCCGCTTTGACGAGCTCTCTTGGCTGGACGCCCTCGACGAGGAACCAACGGGCGTATGCGCGCGTGATCTCGATGCGGGTCATCGGACCGGGTAGTGGGAGCGGCCCGTCGTCATGGATGAAAAGTATCTCGAAGAGATGTTCTTCGCCCGCATGCACTAGCATGTTGAGTCCGAAATCTCGACGTTCGCGATCGAGCGCTTTTTTGAGCGAGCGCCACAGCGCATCAGAACCCTTCACGCGCTTGCCGTCGAATGTCGCGAACATCGGTGCGCGATAGCCCGTCGCATCGCCGTGCCAGAAACCGTACTGGTGCAGGCAGGCGAAGAAAAAGAAATCGATCGCTTGCTGATGATCCAGTGCCGGATACATCTCGACGTCGTGCGCTTTTCCGTCGAACGTGTGATAGAAGTCGAGTCCTTTGATATCTTTCGGCAGCTTGGCCACTTCGGCCGCGAAGGCCGCGACCCGGTCGGTATCGATCATGTCGGACATGCGCTGCTCCTTAAAAAGGTCTGGGCGGAACCTAACAGCATTCGGTGCCCGCGTCAATGATAAGAAAAGACCCTCGAGCGAAGTCGAAGGGTCAATCACCTTTTTTGATCGTCGGCGGGATCGGGTCGGCCACGAAGATCTGCCAACAGTACGGTTCGGTCGGGCGTTCGCGCGGCAGGAGGCCGATCGGCATGCTGCTGCGGAAAATCTTGACGAGCGGCAGAAGTCGCTCGACCATGATCGCGTTGCCTTCGCAGACGTGGGCGAAGACGCAGGAAAAGAAGGATACGATGTCGCGGGCGAAGATTCTCGAGAAACTTAATCCGTAGGATGAGTGCCTCAGAATCTCCAACAGGCTGTTGTTCAGGAGCGCGGTCTCGACATGGAAAATGACAGGCTCCCACGCGTCCTTCATCAGACACGCATGCGCTTCCGTTGCATGCAGGATCTTGCTGACGGAACCGTGCGCGGCGACAGAATACGTGATCATCTGCCCCTTCGGATCGGCTTTCAACAACGCGGTGAGTCGGTGCATGCGAAGGAGAATCTGTTCGGGACCGACGCCGCACACCGCCGCAAGCGCCTTGCGCAAGGCCGCGAGATGTTCGTCATCGAGCTCGTTCTCGGGACGCAGTTTGAATGTCCCGTAGCCCAGACGATCGAGGAATCGTTCGAAGCTGTCCAGCGCCGGCTCAGCGACGCACGGATCCACGTTATTCAGAGGCAAGCACATGTTGAGGCATGCGCGGAGATCGAGCGTATCCGAGAGCTGGGTTTGAATGTCCACCTGGGCATCCTTTCTTGTAGAGAACTGCCGTTGTTATAGCCCGGCCCTCCCGCTTTGTCAACGCAAAACCCCGGCCGGAGCCGGGGTTTGTTTCGCTTACTTGAGCAAGAACGGGATGATCAGCAGGGCGACGATGTTGATGATTTTGATCATCGGGTTGATCGCCGGGCCGGCCGTGTCCTTGTAGGGATCGCCGACGGTGTCGCCGGTGACCGCGGCTTGGTGGGCGAAGGAGCCCTTGCCGCCGTGGTGTCCGGACTCGATGTACTTCTTGGCGTTGTCCCAGGCCGCGCCGCCGTTGGTCATCGAGAGACCGACGAAGAGGCCGGTGACGATCGTGCCGACGAGGAGACCGCCGAGCGCCATCGGGCCGAGGATCAGTCCGACCGCGACCGGTACGACGACCGGGAGCAAGGCGGGCTTGATCATCTCGCGGAGCGCGGACTTGGTGACGATGTCGACGGCGGCGCCGTAGTCCGGTTTGCCGGAACCGTCCATGATGCCTTTGATTTCGCGGAACTGGCGGCGGACTTCTTCGACGACGGCACTGGCCGCGCGTCCGACGGACTGCATACCCATCGAAGCGAAGAGGTACGGGATCATGCCGCCGATCAGGAGGCCGATCAGGACGCGCACGTCAGCCAGGTCGAAGGCGACCGAGGAGAGGCCGTAGTAGCGCTTGAAATCCTCGAGGAACGAGGAGAACAGCACGACGGCGGCGAGGCCCGCGGAGGCGATGGCGTATCCCTTGGTGACGGCTTTGGTGGTGTTGCCGACGGCGTCGAGCGGATCGGTGACGTCGCGGACTTCTTTCGGAAGACCCGCCATTTCGGCGATGCCGCCCGCATTGTCCGTGATCGGGCCGAAGGCGTCGATCGTGACGACGATGCCTGCGAAGGACAACATCGACATCGAAGCGACGGCCACGCCGTAGACGCCCGCCCAGCCATAGGAGAGCAGGATGCCGGCGGCGATCACGAGGATCGGGTAGGCAGTCGACTGCATCGAGATGGCGAGACCGGCGATGATGTTGGTGCCGTGGCCCGTTTCAGAAGCCTTGGCGATATCCTGGACCGGCTTGTACTGGGTGCCGGTGTAGTATTCGGTGATCCAAATCATGAGACCGGTGACGGCCACGCCGACGAGCGCGGCGAGGAAGAGACGCATCGGATCGACATCCGTGCCGGCAAACATGTACTTGGTGAGTGGGTAGAAGGCGACAGAGGAGAGCACGCCGGAAATGATGAGGCCCTTGTAGAGAGCGCCCATGATGTTCTTCTTCGCGCCGAGCTTGATGAAGAATGTGCCGATGATGCTCGTGAAGATCGAAACGCCGCCGATGGCGAGCGGATAGAGGATCGCGGCCGGAATATCGCCGAAGACGAGGCTGCCGAGCAGCATCGCGGCGATCGCGGTTACGGCGTAGGTCTCGAACAGGTCGGCGGCCATGCCGGCGCAGTCGCCGACGTTGTCGCCGACGTTGTCCGCGATGACGGCCGGGTTGCGCGGGTCGTCTTCCGGAATTCCCGCTTCGACTTTGCCGACGAGGTCGGCGCCGACGTCAGCGGCTTTCGTGAAGATACCGCCGCCCAAGCGGGCGAAAACGGAAATCAGCGAACCGCCGAAACCGAGCGAGATGAGCGCGGCGACGTCCTTCGTCAGGGCGTAGAAACCGGCGACGCCGATCAACGCGAGACCGACGACAAGGAGTCCCGTGACGGTGCCGCCTTTGACGGCCATGTCGAGCGCTTGCGCCATGCCGCTCTTGGCGGCTTCGGTCGTACGCACGTTGGCTTTGACCGAGATCTGCATGCCGATGTGGCCGGCAAGCGCGGAAAGGACCGCGCCGACGACGAAGCCGGCGGCGGACGTCATGCCGAGGCCCCACCAAATGATGAGGGTGAGTACGACGGCGACGTACGCCATGGTCCTGGTCTGACGACCGAGATAGGCTTTGGCGCCTTCTTGAATGGCCTGGGCGATCGCCTGCATTTTGGCGTCACCGGCAGGCTGCTTCAAGATCCACTTGGCCAGGAACAGGCCGTAGCCGACGGCGGCCAGACCCGCGACCAGGGCGAAAATAAGCGTATTGGACATACCTTGTCCCGAAAGAATATGAATAAAACAACGGGGTTACTGTAGGGAAATAAGCCAAGATTGTCAATAAAAAAGGCCCGACCGAGGTCGGGTCAATTCGAGACGCGCTTCGTGGGGGAAATCAGGCTGCTGGGGTGAACGATGTCGTGATGGCCCAGCTCTTCAGACAAGTACGCCTCGCGCTTCTTCTTGGGAAGTCGACTTATGAGGCGTGTGCCGATCGTGATCTGCGAGCTCTGCAACGTGGGACTGGGCGGCAGATCATCGGAGAGGAGAGACTCCTCGATCCATCGGTCCATGTCGATGTCGTCAGTCGCATCGTAGTCAGTGACGTCTTCCTCGGTCAGCGGCTTCCCGTGAAAATGGACGTTCGGTATGGCCGAAGGTTCATGCGCACGGGTGAAGTACTGTTCATCCTCGTCCCAGTCGTATCCGTCCTCGTCGTGATAGGGAATGAACGTTTTATCTTCATTCGAAATATCCACGGAAGTTCCCTTTCGGTAGTGGGTCTACGTTGGTCGCCTAACAAAGAAGGAGCTTAACGGATTGTGCGACAAGTGTCAACATAGACATCATATGGCTCCCGTCCAGCTGCCCACATTTAAAGAAGAGCGCGCTTTGTTGGCGCAGGGTTTCACCTGCGTGGCAGGCGTGGACGAAGCTGGTTGCGGTTGCTGGGCCGGTCCGGTGTATGCCGCGGCAGTCATTTTGCCGTTCGATTCGCGGATCGGCCTCATTCGCGATTCCAAAACGCTGTCGTTGGATCAACGCGTGCGCGTCGCGGCGGAGATCAAAGAAGAGGCGATGGCTTGGGCGGTCGGCATTGCGTCGGCAGAAGAGATTGATCAATTGAATATTCGCGGCGCAGGCGCCTTGGCGATGAAACGCGCGGTTGAAGGGCTCTCGACGATTCCACATTTCGTATTGACCGACGCGTTTCGCATCCCGAATCTACCAATGCCGCAGAAGGCGGTGATCCGCGGCGATCTCACGATCAAGTCCGTGGCCGCCGCCTCCGTCATCGCCAAAGTCGAACGCGATTTGGAAATGGAACGCCTCGACGCGCTGCATCCCGGCTACGGCTTCGCGCGGCACAAAGGTTATGGCACGAAAGAACATCAAGCGGCGCTCGCAACCCTCGGTCCGAGCGTGATTCATCGCATGAGTTACGCACCCATAAAAAAGATCCTTTTTCCTTGACGCAACCCCATTAAAGGCCTACTCTACGTACATCGACTGCACCGGCTGTAGAGGATGAAAGTGGTCTAATTACAGCGAAAAAACGGCGTTCTTCAATGCCAACTCCGCTTAAAAGGTACCTCGTCAAGCTCCTGCTGTTTCTGCTGAACTTGGCGAAGGCAATCGGTCGCGTCCTCTGGGTGATTTTGAAAGCGATCGCGTTCCCGTTCGTCTTCCTCTGGAAGGCCTTTTTTCGTCGCCTCGCCTTCCAGGTCTATCGAGTGCTTCTCCGCCTGAAGATTTCGGCCACGACCTTCCTGCCGCCGGTGCGGCGCACGTTCTTCGCCATCTTCGGTCACCGCTATGTCGTGCACGCGGTTGTTGCCGTGATCGTACTATTCGTCTCGACCAGCAACCTGTACGCGCACAGCGCAAGCACGGATGCGGGAAAAGATGTCACGCAGGCAATGTTCTTCGATCTCTTCAACGTTTCGACTGACGAGTACGTCACTCCGGACTCGACCGACGTCAACGCCGAATCGCAGCTGAACGAGATTCCGGACGGAGCGGCCACCTCGACGAGACAGATCGCCGTCGTGACGCCTGTGGAACTTCCGCCGACAACCTACGATCAAAGCGGCGTAGCCGCGCCATGGATCATGCCCGGCACGGACTTCATCCCGTCGGAAGACGAACAGATCCTGATCTCGAAGCCCAGCATCTACGAAGTGCAGTCGGGCGACACGGTCAGCGGTATCGCCAAGAAGTACGGGGTGAGCGTCAACACAGTACTTTGGGCCAACAACCTGACGGCACGTTCGATGCTGCGTCTCGGTCAAAAGCTGACA
Organism: uncultured Gammaproteobacteria bacterium; assembly: GCA_964347735.1. Taxonomy (GTDB): domain Bacteria; phylum Patescibacteriota; class Patescibacteriia; order SG8-24; family DYFX01; genus DYFX01. The sequence continues at coordinate 1,601 of CAYFZV010000044.1, read as the reverse complement.
ATCCTTCCGGTTTCCGGCGTGTTGCACACCGTGAAGAAAGGGGAGACGCTCGGAGCGATCGCAAAACAATACAACTCCGACGTCGACAAAATCCTTGCCGCCAACCGCGTGTCGTCTCCTTCGCAGATCCGCATCGGCGAAGAGCTCGTCATTCCGGACGGCAAGCCGCCCGTCGTGGCCCGCACGCCGACGCCGGCCGCCCCTCCTCGGTTGGGCGACGTGCGCGACGTCTTCAAGCCACCGGCGGAAGCGCCGCCGGGCAGTACCGCCATCGGTGATGATCTCGTCTGGCCCACGGATCAGAAACGCATCAATCAGTACTTCAAAATTCGCCACGCGGGCCTCGATATCAACGGCAACCTCTCGAACGCGGTCTACGCGGTCGACGCGGGTATTGTCACGTCGGCCGGCTGGAACTCGGGCGGCTACGGCAACATGATCCTGATCGACCACGGCAACGGCATGATTACGCGGTATGCGCACCATAGTAAGATGTACGTGAAGGTCGGCGACCAGGTGACCAAAGGTCAGTCCATCGCCCAGATCGGCTCGACTGGCCGCTCGACCGGGCCGCACCTCCACTTCGAGATCTACGTGAACGGCAGGCGCGTCAACCCACTCACCTACTATAAATAGACCCCTATGATGATGGACTACCCTCTCTACGGCCTGTCGCCCTGGGTCATGCTCGGCTTCTTCCATCTCGCGATGGCGGTGGCGCTCTGGAAGATGGCGGAGCGCGTCAAAGAAGAGCCGACCTGGTACGCGCTCGTGCCGGTCCTGAACGCGGTTTTGCTGCTCAAGCTCGCGCGCAAGCCGATGTGGTGGGTGATTCTCCTCTTCCTGCCGGTCGTGAACCTCGTGGCGCTGGTCGTGGCAACCATGTCCATCTGCGAGCGCTTCGGCCTCAACAAGTGGTGGGGACTGGCCGCGATCGTCTCGCCGGCGAACGTGATCCTCTACCTGTACATCGCTTTCAGCGAAGGCCCGACTATGCCCGCGACGCCGAAACCGACGGAGCCAACGGCACCACCCGTCCCGCCAGCGTCAACGATCTGAACAGAAACTCCGCTCTCACGAGCGGGGTTTTCTTTTTCATGCGGCGTTTGCTAAGCTCTGGCCACATGCACTTTCAAAGGAGTTCGCAGTGACCCCTCCAACACAGAAAGAGTATCGTAGGCCACCTCGAAATCAGACGCACTGGTTGCAGCTGATCTGGAGCTTGTGCTTTACGGCGCTTGCCGCAGTTTGCGCGCTCTACGTGTATTATCGCCCCGTCACGGACGGAAAAACGTTTTACGCTTTAGCGCTGGCCTTCTTCGTTCTGCAAGGTCTCGCCACGCTTTGCCTCCTCGACGCGATGCGTCTGGAGAATGCGATGCGGATGGGGTTGCAGTGGATTGTCTTGCGATTTGTCTTCGGTGTCGGCTTGATCGCTCTCGGATTCTCTGGCGTCTGGACGTACGACGGCGTGCTTCTGCTGCTCATCACCGCATTCGGGGTGTCCGACACGTTTCTCATCGTGACCAGCCGGTAACGGCTGGATTTTTTTTATTCCTGCTTCGGCCTGTACTGCAGCGCTTCCGCCACGTCGCTTGTTT
>CAYFZV010000043.1:0-8969 GCA_964347735.1 uncultured Gammaproteobacteria bacterium | reverse complement strand
AGACGCTCGAAACAACGATCAAGCTCTGGAACGACAAAGTCCGCGACATGGCGGCAGAAAAAGAACAGGAAATCATGACGATTTGAGCCCTTGAAGGGCTCATTTTCGTGTGATAGCCTGACCCATATGATCGAAATGGAAAAACTGGTTTCCTTGGCGAAACGGCGCGGTTTCATTTTCCCCGGATCCGACATTTACGGCGGCCTGGCCAACTCGTGGGATTACGGCCCGCTTGGCGCCGAACTCAAGAAAAACATTAAAGACGCCTGGTGGAAGCGTTTCGTGTCTTCGCGCGAAGACATGGTCGGCATCGACGCGGCGCTCATCATGAATCCCAAGGTCTGGGAGGCTTCGGGGCATCTCGCCCACTTCACCGATCCGCTCACAGAGTGCACCGGCTGCCATTCGCGTTACCGTGCCGACCAGATCGACCTGAACGCGGCCTGTCCGAATTGCGGCAAGAAAGGCACGTTCACCGAACCGGCCCAGTTCAACATGATGCTCAAAACCTTCCTCGGCGCCAAAGAAGACGCCGCGGCGGTCGTGTATTTCCGTCCGGAAACTGCGCAGGCGATGTTCGCCGATTTCAAGCAGGTTCAGGAAACAAGCCGCAAGCGCGTGCCGTTCGGCATCGCCCAGGTCGGCAAAGCGTTCCGCAACGAGATCACCCCGGGCAACTTCATCTTCCGCACGCGCGAATTCGAGCAGATGGAAGTCGAATATTTCGTGAAAGAATCCGAGTGGGAGAAACATTTTGAATCCTGGCTCATCGAGATGAAAGCCTGGCTCGATTTTTGCGGCGTCGATCCCTCACACCTCAATTTCCACGAGATCGAAGACGGCGAGCGCGCGCATTACTCGAAGCGCACCGTCGACGTCGAATACCAGTATCCCTTCGGCTTGAAAGAGCTCTACGGCCTCGCGTATCGCGGTGACTACGATTTGAAGTGCCATCAGGAAAAGAGCGGCGTCGATCTGCGCTACACCGATCCGGAGTCGGGCGAAAAATATCTGCCGCACGTCATCGAGCCTTCGCTCGGCGTCGACCGCACGCTCTTGGTCGTCATGCTCGAGGCCTATCACGAAGAACAGGCCCGCACCGCCGACGAAGGCGAAACCGACCTGCGCGTCGTCATGCGTTTCCCAAAAGCACTCGCGCCGTTCAAAGTCGCCATGCTCCCGCTTTCCAAAAAAGACGAGCTCTCCGTTCCGGCCCGCGCGCTCGCAGCGAAACTGCGTCAGCGCTGGACGACCGACTACGACGAAACGCAATCGATCGGCAAGCGCTACCGCCGCCAGGACGAGATCGGCACGCCGTACTGTGTCACGTTCGATTTCGACACGCTGAACGACCAAGCTGTCACGGTCCGCGACCGCGACACGATGCAGCAGGAACGCGTGAAGATCGAGGAGTTGGAAGCGTATCTTGCCTCCAAACTCGGCTTCTAGCATGTCCTTGTTTCAAACCACCACGCTCAAGAACGGCACGCGGGTCATCCTCGTGCCCTCGCGCGATACCCAGGCCGCCACCGTCCTGGTGCTCTTTGAAATCGGCAGCCGCTATGAGAGCGCCAAGCTTGCCGGCGCCTCGCACTTCGTCGAGCACATGATGTTCAAAGGCACCGAACGCCGCCCGAACACGATGGATATCAGCCGCGATCTCGATTCCGTCGGCGCCGACTATAACGCCTTCACCGGCAAGGACTACACCGGCTATTACGTGAAGTTGAACGCCGAAAAGATCGAACTCGCCGTCGACATGCTGCACGACATGCTTTTCCATTCGACCTATCGCGCCGACGAATGCGAACGTGAGCGCGAAGTCATCAAGGAAGAGATCAACATGTACGAGGACAATCCGATGATGCGCGCCGAAGAGCTGCTTGAAGAGCTCGTCTACGAAGGCACGCTGGCGCGTCCGATCGCCGGCACGCACCAGACGATGGAAGGCCTCGGCCGCGCCGAACTCGTGCGCTGGCGGGACGAAGCCTATTCGCCTTCACGCATGGTGATTGCCGTCGCAGGACGCATCGAACCGTCCGTGATTGCGCTTCTTGAAAAAACGTTCGGTACGGTCAAAGAACCGAAAAAGAAAGTGAAATCGTACCCTCTTTCGCGCCTGCGCAGCGGGGGAGCTCGCCTTGCGCTACAATATAAAGAGACCGAGCAGGTGCAATTCGCGCTCGGATTTCCCGGGCTTCCCTACGGTCACAAAAACCTGCCGGCTCTGTCCGTGCTCTCGACAATCCTGGGCGGCGGCATGTCCTCGCGTCTCTTCACCGAAGTGCGCGAGCGCCGCGGGTTGGCCTATTCCGTCCGCGCGAGCTTGAGTCCGTATCAGGACGTCGGCAATGTCGCGATCCAAGCCGGTCTGACCAAATCCAAGATCGACGAAGGCATCTCGGTGATTCTGAAAGAGCTCGGAAAAACCGTCACGCGCGGCGTGACGGTCGAAGAACTCTCGCGCGCGAAGGAATACATCAAAGGCAAGACGGTCCTCGGACTCGAAGAATCGAGCGCACTCGCCGAGTTCTTCGCCAAACAGGAATTGCTGCAGAAAAGAATCCTGACGCCCGAAGCGCGCCTCGCGAAAATTGAGGCCGTCACGCGTGAAGAGGTCCGGGCAGTCGCGGGGCAGGTCTTCCGCACCTCGGCGCTCTCGGCCGCGCTGATCGGACCGTTCAAGGACAAGGCGCGTTTCATGAAGCTTCTCAAAGTGCCAGTGTGAATCCCATGTCCAAGCTTTTTTTCGCCAACTGGAAAATGTATCTCGGCGACGCCGAGGCCGAAGCGCTGGCGCGGGTGTATGCCGAAGGCGCCGTTTCGGCGTTGGTTGACGTGGCTGTCGCGCCTGGTTTTACCGCGCTCGAACGTGTCGCGCGGGCGCTTGAAGGCTCCAAGGTTGCGCTCGGCGCCCAGGACGCCTTTTGGAAAGACGACGGCGCTTTCACTGGCGAAGTTTCACCGAAGCAGCTCGCCGCGCTCGGAGCGAAATTCGTGATCGTCGGTCATTCGGAGCGGCGCGCGCTCGGTGAGACCGACGGCGTCGTGGCGCGGAAAGCCGCAGCCGTTGCGGCCGACGGCCTGACACCGGTCGTCTGCGTCGGAGAAACGAAAGAGGAGCGCGACAACGGTCAGCGTGAAAGCGTGGTGCACGCGCAGCTTGAGGCTGTTTTGAAGGACTGGTCTTCAGAGAAACCCCTCGTCATCGCGTACGAGCCGCGGTGGGCGATCGGCACCGGCACGCCCTGCGGGCCGGAAGACGTGACCACCATGCATACCGCCATCCGCGAGATGCTCGCTGCCGCCGGACTTTCCGCGCGCGTGCTCTACGGAGGTTCCGTTGATCCATCCAACCTCACGACCTATCTCGATCTTCCGGTCGTCGATGGTCTTTTGGTAGGCGGCGCCAGTGCGCGCCCGGACGACGCGCGCGCGATGCTTGATCTTCTTTCACGTTGATATGTGGACCGTCCTCGGCATTGTGCTCGTACTCGCCGGCGCGTCGCTTATTTACGGCGTGCTGTTGAAGAAATTTCCACAGCTCAAGCTGATCGATCTTTCGACGTTGGCGAAAGAGCGCCACGCCGCGGTGAAAGCGCGCATCATGAAGGATCGTTTCGACCGCTCGCTCGGTAAGATCCAAGACAAAACGACCGACGCGGTCGATGCGGCTTCGACCCGCGTGCAGAATTGGTTCGAGCGCGCGCAGGACAAACTGAAAGGCATGGAAGCGCGCATGGACGGACGCATGCGCCGGACGAGTACGCCCGCCGAACAAGCCAGGGCGGCCGAGCGCGTACCCCAGCTGCTTGATCAGGCGGATCGGGCGCGTCTCGAGGAACGTTTCGATGAATCCGAAAAACTGTACATCGATGCCCTCAAGCACGACGCCAAGAGCGTCGAGGCCTATCGCGGGTTGGCCGAATTATTTCTCGCTCGGAAACAGCCGGATCAGGCGGCGGAGATCCTCGAATTCCTGCTGCGCCTGCGGGCCGACGACGACCGTGCCCTCGGACGTCTCGGTCAGATCGAAGCCACACGCGGCAATTTCCAGGAGGCCGAAGCGCGCTATCTCCGCTCGATCGAAATCGCGTCGAACGGTACCGGCTATCGTGCCGAATTGGGCCGTGTCTATCTGACGGCGGGGGACGGGCGCAAGGCCGTCGAGCAGTTCCGTATTGCCCTCCAAGCTGAGCCACATCACCCCAAGTATCTTGATTATTTTCTGGAAGCCAGTATACTCGTAGGCGACGCGGATGCGGCGCACGAGGCTCTGACGGCCTTGGAAGAGGTCAATCCCGAGAACGCCAAACTCGGCGAATTCCGCAGCCGGATCGAAGCCATGGTCGTGAGAGATTGAAAATCCATGCCGTTGTAGCTCAGTTGGCAGAGCACGTCCTTGGTAAGGACGAGGTCACCGGTTCAATCCCGGTCAACGGCTCCACGGGCAGTTACTCAAGCGGTCAACGAGGGCAGACTGTAAATCTGCTGGCCTTGTGCCTTCCAAGGTTCGAATCCTTGACTGCCCACCAGGGCATAGCGTTTCACGGGAGTGGAGCGCTGCGTCCTGAAGATGTTTCGCGCACGAGCCAGCCACCTTAGCTCAGCTGGTAGAGCACCAGTTTTGTAAACTGGCGGTCCTGGGTTCGAACCCCAGAGGTGGCTCCACCCTTGACGCCGAAACGGTTTCCGCGTATCCTATTCCCATCATTCACCGCAGTCGCTATGTCACAGGACAACCTCATCAAGCTTGAATGCACCGAGTGCAAGCGGGCGAACTACCACTCCCACAAGAACAAGAAGAAGCTGAAGGCTCGCATCGAGCTGAAGAAGCACTGCGAGTGGTGCAAAAAGCACACGGTCCATAAGGAAACGAAGTAAAAAGACGCCCTCAATGAGGGCGTCTTTTTGTCCTAGAGGATTGACAAAATGGGTTTTTCGTGCTATCATTCTCCTCGTTAAAGTTTGCGTTCCTTGCCGGTCCGCCGGTCTGGATAGCAGGCTTCAATAACGGCCGTTTCGGTCGTTCGACCTCGCGAAAGGACCTTCCATGCAGACCTTGTCCCAAGCCAAAATCATCGAGCTCCTTCTCATCGACTGCTCGACGTCCATGTCCCCGTTTCAAGGCGAGCTGAACCAGGCCCTGGCAACCCACGTCGCCGATCTGCAAGCCGCGCCGAACGCGGCGGAGATCGGTCTGGCCGCATGGACCTTCTCTGGTTACGAACCGTCCCTCCTGGTGCAACCCATGCCCGTGCAGCAGGTCCGGACTCCGCAGATCCAGCACTTCGACGGCGGCACCCCGCTCTACACGTCGGTCCGCTCGGTGATCGAGTTGATGCTGCTGATGTCCAGGGACACCAAGCTCGTCCTCAACGTCCTGACGGATGGCGACGACCGCGGCAGTCATCCGGATGATCTCGGCCTGCTGCGCACGTATCTCGTGCCGGCCGCGCTCCAACGCGGTCACACGCTCTCGATCGTCGGTCTCGGTATCGACGGCAGCAGGATCGCGCGCCAGATGGGATTCATCGCCGACGGCTCGCTCTTCATTCCTCAAACGAACGAAGGGTTCCAAGCGTCGTTCAAGCACATGACCATGATGACGCTCGGTCCGCAGGCCAACAACTAGCCGCACCTCGTCGTTCGCCGCTTCCATTCTCGGAAGCGGCTATTGTTTTTTCTGTGCGATTATTCTGAAAGATCACAGCGCGCAAACATTACGTACACAAAGAAAAATCGCTTCGCTGTGAAGCGAGGCGATTTTTCTGGCAGGGGTGGCTGGAATCGAACCAACGACAAGGGTTTTGGAGACCCTTGTGATACCATTTCACCACACCCCCGTGTTTTTGATCGTCGTTACGTTACCACGAAACAGTCCGTCCGGCAAGCCTCTCACCGCGCTTTTTTGGCGACGATCAGGAGATTATCGCGCAGCGGCAAGGGAATCCCGACGACGGAAAAGATCCTCCTGTCGAGGATTTTTTTGATACCGTTCGGAATCTTCAAGCCGACCCAGCGCGCGAACGTGCCCAAGATGTACGGCAGCGTGAAGGTTTTGATCGGATTTTCTTCCTGAACGATCTCGAAGCCGCGCTCCTTCAGCATGCGTCCGAGCGCGCGGCGGTTGAAAATGAAGATGTGTTCCGGCGGCACCAGTGCGTGCCAGCGCGGCCCCATCAGTCGCGCCCACCCGCTGTCGCCGTCGGGCGTGTTGATGACGAGATATCCTCCTGCCTTGAGGAGCGCGGCGGAACGATCAAGCGCGGCGAACGGATCTGGTACGTGCTCGATGACATCCCAGAGCGTCAGGACGTCGAAGCTTGCCGTCGGAGCGGAAAAATCGTCCAGCGTGGCGCGCTCCATCTTCAAGCCTTTCGCAACGCCGAGCGCGACGCTGTGTGCGGAAATGTCGATGCCTTGCGCTTCCCAGCCGGCGTGCGCGGCCATGCCGACGAAATGTCCGGTCGCGGCACCGACATCGAGCAGGCGGCCTTTTTGCGGAATCCGCGCCGACAAGCTCGTCAAAAATGTACGGAAAAAACCTTCAAGTACGGATTTATCGGCATCGTAGTCCGCATAACCGAAACCATGCTTCGCTCCGCAGAAATAGTCCGACTGATAGATCTCTTGCGGTGGCGCTTGCAAAGCCGGCCAGACGAACAGCAACCCACACGCGGGGGAGCGCCAAAATTCGTAGCCGTTCTTCTCGGCGTACCGGACGGAAGGGTCTCCGCAGACCGGGCAAGCGGGTGTCATAAGCCATTATTCTACCAAGCGCGGGCCAGTTGCCTAGGGCCGGGTGCCCGTGTACCATGCAGCTTACTATGTGGGTGCAAAAAGCCCTTCAAATCCGGGATGCCGTCCGCGATACGGTGCGCGGACCCGGCACGTTGGCCGAGCGTGTTGAGCGCAACGGCGATATCCTCATGCTTCTGGTACTGGCCCTGGCGCTCATCCTGCGCTTGGGTTTCTTGGGCGTTTTCCATAACGAGATGTATACGCGCGATGAAAAAGGGTATTCGCACCAAGCCCTGAACTGGGCGAACGGGCGCGGCATGGGTATCGCCGAGGATTGCCCGACCTCGTACCGCGCGCCGCTCTACATCGTCTTCCTGTTCCCGTTCTTCAAGTTTTTCGGTGTCCAGGGGTATGGCGAGCCGCTCGGTTTGGCGCAGGTGCTTGTCAGCACGATCAGCGTGTATCTGGTCTACCGCGTTGGCGTCGAGTGGCGGTCGAAGCGCGTGGGCTTGCTCGGCGCGCTGATGATGGCGGTGTATCCGTACAATCTCTACCACGACGTCCAGTTTTACATCACGTTCCTGTTCACGTTCTTCATGCTCCTTTCGGTCCTCGGTCTCCTGAAGCTGGAGAGGACGCGCAGCATGAAAACGGCGGCCTGGACCGGTTTGTGTATCGGCCTTGCGATGCTCGCGACCAGCGGCCCGATGGTTTTCTTCGCGCCGTTGGCGTCGTTCTGGCTTTTGTGGAGATGGAAATCGCTGCGTCTCGCGACGAGCCGCGTCGCTGTCATTGCGGGCGTCGCGCTTTTGACGCTCACGCCGTGGGTCATCCGCAATTGGCAGGTGCACCATGCGTTCGTTCCGCTGACGACCGATTCCGGGCGCGTCTTCTTCAAGAGCTATCATCCGCTCACGATGCACATGCTGTTGACCGACCTGTGGGTCGACAAGGCGCCCGAACCTGCCGATGGCGTTTCCGGCCCGATGGGCGGCATTCATAAAGTCGGCTGCGGTTTCCTGAACGGCGTCACGGAAGTGGAGGCCGACGCGTTCTGGAAAGCGAAAGCCGCTACCTGGATCAAAGAAAACCCCGAGAAGGTCCCGGGACTCGCCGCCATGAAATTCAATCTCCTTTGGCGTCCGTGGATGTTCCCGCCGAAAGGCGCCGAAGGCGGAAACGGAGCGGTCATTCTTTCCGCGTCGTTCATGAACTGGGGCTACGCGCTTTCCTACGGATTCGTGCTGTTGTTCGCCGCGCTTGAATGGCTGCTCGCGTCCAAAGAGCAACGCAAGCGCACCTGGCTTTTCGTCCTTCTCGCCATCGCCTTCTCGCTCACCTATACGATTACCGTCGCCGGAACGAAGTACCGCATTCCTTTCGATTCCGTCATGGCCGTGATGGCCGCCGCGAGCCTCTGGCGCTGGTACGACGCTTGGAAAGCGCGGAAACCGCGCGCATGACGTCCCGTATTCTCGGTGTCGAAATACTGAACGACCGTCCCGCCGCGAAGGGGGTAGCGGTCATTCCGACGTACAATGAACGCGAAAATATCGAGGAACTGATCGAAGCGGTCGGCCGTACAGGCGTCGATATGCTGTTCGTCGACGATGCGAGCCCGGACGGCACGGGCGATCACATCAGGGAAATGTCGAAGCGCGCGAGCGTGCGAGTGGGATTGATCCGCCGTGCCGGCAAGCTCGGACTCGGCACCGCCTACGTGGATGCCTTCGGGTGGCTGTTGGAAAACGCGCCTTCCTATGAAGTGCTGCTGGAGATGGATGCGGATTTTTCCCATGAGCCCGCCAAACTTCCGGAACTCGTAGAGGGAGCGTGCGGTGCGGGCGTCGCCGTGGGTTCGCGCTACGTGCCGGGCGGGGATTGCCCCGATTGGCCGCTCAATCGCCGCTGGTTGAGTTATTTCGCCAACGTCTACGCGCGCGTGATTTTGGGAGCGCGCTACCGGAATTTTTCCGTGCACGACGCCACGGCCGGTTACGTCGCTTGGCGCCGTGACGTGCTCGAAAAAGTCCTGGCCCGCCGTCCGGCCAGCAACGGCTACGCTTTTCAAATTGAAACGAAACTTTTTGCGGCGCAGGACGGCTATGCGCCGGTCGAAGTGCCGATTATTTTCCGGGACCGTACGAGAGGCCGTTCGAAGATCAGCCGCTCCATCGTCCTCGAAGCGATGGTGCTGCCTTGGAAATTGATCATGAAAAAACGCG
>CAYFZV010000042.1:0-9121 GCA_964347735.1 uncultured Gammaproteobacteria bacterium | reverse complement strand
GGCGTCAGCTTCAGGATTTCTTCCGGCGTCAGCAAGCGCGAACCTTGCCACTTCACGTCGTTTTTGTAAAACAGCTTGAAGCCGGTGAACTGGACGGGCTCCCGCTTGATGTACGCATCGTAGGTGCTGATCTTGTTCGACATTCCGCCCCAGCCGTCCATATCCATCACGATCTGCACTTCGGGCAACGGGACGATCTTTTTCGCGTTCGTGACCATCGGCTTGGTGTACCGATGAACGACGAGCACTTTCGGAGGCAGACCGTTCGCGCGCACGAGTCCCGCAAGGTATTCCGCGACGGCATTCACGTCCACGGCATCGACGGTACCCACGCGCGTTCCAGGACGTGCGCCGGATTTCTGCATCGCGAATTCCGGATCGATCGCCAAGTGCACCTGCGGTTTCACGAGATACGCTTCGAGAGACTTGATCTCCCCCATCAGGTCGGCCTTGCCGGGTTGCACTTCGAGGATGACGATGCCGTTCACTTTTTCGGCGATGACGAGCGCCTTGTCGATCTGGTCGGTCGGCATGCGCGCGCGATAGTAGCCGTCTTTGCCCGGGCTTAGTTGGGCGGTAATGGCGATGTAGTCGATCGCCGGCATGACCGGCGTCGCCGGATCGGCGGCTTCCCAGGCGGCGATTTCTTTTTTCAGTTTCTCGAGCATCACGTCTTCGGCGTATTCGCCGAGTACGCCCATGCCTTTCGAATAAAAATTTCCGTAATACGCGACGATCCGCTTGAACGGCAAAATCGCTCCGTACTCGGGGTACGCCGCTTTGACAGGCCACAAAAGATCGTCGGTGTTCGTTGCGTTTTCAGGCACGTGCGCCAGGCTGCGCAGCCGCCGGTCGTAATCAGCCCGGTCGAGCAGGGGCGGCGGAGGCTCAAACGCCGACGGTGCGCTTTCGCCGAAGTGCAGCACCGCCAAAGCTCCGATGCCGAGCAACAGCAAAACCCCACTGATCGTGAACAGGAGTTTCTTGTGCTTCGGCTCCATCATCATACGGCGGTCTTATCCAGGCGGCTCTCTTCCTCCAGTGTAGCAGAAATGAAAAACGCCCCGTTCAGGGCGCCCTCCACTCCTATTTCTTCTTTCCGCCCTTCGGCTTCTTCTTCTCGCGCTGCTGGGAGTTGTTGCCTTTGGCCATAGGTGTTGATGAGATTATGAATTGAAGTATACAAGAGTTTCGAGTGATAAAAAAGACCCTTGAAGGGTCTAGCAGAGAGGCGCGTCAACGCGGCCGACAAGGAATCGCACATCCTCTTTCCAGCACGCGGTCGGACCGCTCCAGGTCAGATCGCGGCGTCCGTCACGCGCGATCAAACATGGGAACCGGACCCTACTGTTGCCATCACACCGATCACCGGAACCGAGCGCGACGACGGGAAAATTGCGCTGGATCTCCGGATACTGTTCGCCCAATGCGAGGAGAAAATCGATCGTGAGCGGCACGTGCGCGAAACGGACGGTTCTTTCATTGATCAACCGCGTGGTCATTTGCTGATCCACACGCAGAAGTTCGATGGTCATTTCGTACGGTTGGGACGGAACGGTCGGCGCGGAGGGAAAGTGCTCCTCCGTGATCCATTCATGCACTTTTCCGTAGAATCCGTCCGCGATCCTTTGCGAACGGGTTTTGGAGGGGTCGAACATGATCGTGTGCGGATCGAACATGGCGGGAGGGCATCGAACGTTCTGTTTGGCGGGCCTGGGCGCGTTCCTTTCAAAGAGATGCGTACCCTTTCACAAAGGAGCGTTTCCGTCAAGCGTTTCACCTCGCAAAAGAAAACGACCCAGACAGGGTCGTATTACGCCGCGTGCGCGATCGCTTTGATGCGCGTGCGGGCGTTCTCGTAGAGATCGGTCATGGCGCTCGGCGGACGATCGGGATAACCGCCGGAGGCCGAGCACGGGCTCAAGATCGGCGTCTGCATGATCTTGTAGGCGGGGCCGACAAGATCCTGGTACGCCAGGCCGTGCGCACGGAGATCCTCGATCGCCGCGACGATCATCGAAAGAATCTCGTCGATCAGGATCTCGCGGCCGGAGGCATCATAGACGCGCATCTGCCACATGGCTTCAAATTCCTTCAAGCGTTCCTGGTGCGGCATATCCGGCAGGAAGTTCTTGATGCCGAAGATCTGGGTGGCGAGCTTCTCGGTATAGGGGCGGATCATCCGCCAGCGCATGAACAGCGAGAACATGACTTCAAGCACGCCGCCGGTCGAGTACTGCCAGCCGTCCATGACGACGTGCCGTCCGGCCATCTCGCCGATCACGCGGTACCAGAGCGACATGTAGGCATCCTGCGACCAGCGCCATTTCTTGGCCTCGAAGACCGATGGCGCGATCCACAGGAGATCTTCGCGCGAACGGCCGAGACCGTCGGCGAACGCAACGCCTTCGCGGATGTTCGGCTGGATGACGAGCTCCCACAGCGCGTCTTTGCCGAGTTTGACGGTGAGGTCGGCCGGGCCGGTCGCACCGTGCTCGATGCAGACATTTCGCAGCCGAAGACCGGTCGTGATCGGCATGCTGACGTACGCCAGCAGCTTGCGACGCGGTCCAAGCAAGGACCGATACGCACCGAGCACGATACCGAGGTTCTCGAGCTCGCCTTGCGTCAGGCGTTCATACGCGTCGTTCACGTCCGTCAGGGGGTGTTCCAAATCCATGCGTGCCTCCTTGAAAAGACCTTTCGAACTGCCGTGAGCCTATCAAGCGTCCGATAAAAAGAAAAGAACTCCTAGTCGGAGTCCTCGGAGCCGGTCTTCTCGTCGAAATCCTTCGGCAAACGCTTGCGGGCGGGCACGAAGGCTATGGCATGGAGATAGAACGCGACGGGCAGACCTGCCAGAAGCAGGGTGCCGATGATGAAGGCGAGGCGTACTTTCCAAGGAGACCAGCCGAATCGGTACGCCAGCCCCGCGCACACGCCACGGAAACGACCTTTTCTAGGCAGGCGTTTCCAACGAATCACCTGATGATTCGTCGCTTGTCGCCCTTTGCGGATCGCGTGCACATCGACCGAATCCGGCGGTAGCACCACCTCCCGTCGGAGCGCCGGAGGATCAGGCGTATCGTCATCCATGGATGACTCCTTTCGCGGGGATTCATCCAGGCTAGAGCATTTCGGTCTGCGGGTCAATCCTTCGACAAGCTCAGGATGTATCAAAAAAGCCCCGATATCGGGGCCTTTCTTTGTTCTCTTAGAGAACGGAGTCCTTCATCGCCTTGGCGAGGCGGAACTTCACGACGGTCTTTGCGGCGATTTTGACCGGAGCGCCAGTGGCCGGGTTGCGGCCCATGCGTTCTTTGCGGTGCATCTTCACCAACTTGCCGAAGCCCGCGAGCACGAACTCGCCGTTTTTCTTGACTTCGGTCTCCGCCAACTTGGCGAGGTGTTCCAGGTACATGCCGGCGTCCTTCTTGGACATGGCGCACTTTTCGGCCATCGCGGCGACGACCTGGGACTTGCTCATCTTAGGCATACGGTCTCTCTGTGGATAAGTGTTATTACGTTGGAAGTATAGCAACTCTTGGTCCTGGAGCCAATGAATATCGGCTTTTTTGTCAATTCCCCTCCCGGGCTCACATCAAGGGCTCGTCCTGGGTGCCTTGTTCGACCTCATCCTTGTCTTCGCCGTGGCTGGAACGGTCTTCGGCGATTTCTTTATCCATCTCCGCGTCGTCCTTGAGATCATTGATGTCCGGCGTGGCGGGTTTGCACCATTCATCGAAGCCGCCGAGCAGGAATTCCACCTTGGAATAGCCTTTGTTCTTCAAGTGTTCGTACGTTTCCGGCGCAAAACCGCGCTCTTCGCCGATCACGATGACATATTCGTCCTTATCCGGCACGACGCTGTCGATATTCGTCTCGAGCTCGTGCATCGGCACGTGGATCGAGCCTTCGACATGGCCCGCTTCGTAATCCGCTTCGGCGCGGACGTCGATCAGGACATGCTTGTCGCCGTTGTCCTTGAACTTCCGCAAATCCATGCAACTGACCGCAGGTAATCCGTGTTGTGTTTCCATAGGGGTAAATGAATCTTCGCCAGAAGAATAGCAGTTTCCGGCGTAAACCAAAACCCCGGCCAGGCAGCCGGGGTTTTTCATCAATCGGAGTCTTCTTCCAGTTCTTCCTCGATCCGCCTTTTCACTTTCGAGGCTTTCTTCTTCAGTTTCTCGGCAACTTTCTCGATCTTGGCCTCGGCTTTTTCTTTGCGTTTCTCGAGGTAGCTGCCGAGCATTTTCATGCCGGCCGCCGCGATGCCGAAGGAGCCGAGCGAGGCCTCCACTTTCTGACGCACCGCGTGAATCGCCTTGTCGATGGCTGCGATCTTCTCGTGAATCTCGCGCATCACGTAGGACGCGTCGCGCAGCATGCCGATGACATACCATAGCGCCCAGCACACGAAAATCGTGAACCACAAGGCGCAGAACGCCAGGACGAGAAACAGGATGTCTTTGCTTGAGTCGATGATCATATCCTCCTTTATGATCTCATGGTATCACTTTTGCAGGCGCTCGGCGAGGGCTTCTTCTTTGGCAGCCAGTTCGGCGAGCGTGTCCTCGTATTTTCCGAGGTCTTCGTCGTCGACGGTCAGCATCGGAGAAAGGGTTTCGATCGTTTCTTCGACGTCTTCGAGCGCGTCGCGCATCTCATCGTCGGACGGTTCCTGCTTCAGACGCTCTTCGATGGCGATCAGGTGGGCTTCAAAGCGGTCGGAGAGTTCTTTGACTTCTTCGTGGGAGGACATATCAGGCGAGTTTTTTGGAGAATTCAGCTTCGCGACCCTGCCAGAACTCGATCGCATCCGCGTACTGGACGAGCTCTTCCGGATCGACGCCCGTGTTGTCGAAATCGGCCAGGATCGGCTCGAGCGCGGCGACGCCGGCTTTGGCTTCCTCGGCGAGCGGCATCCACTCCTCGGCATCGCCTTCCTGGATTTTTTCTTCAAAAGCCATGGCGTGCTCGCGCAGGCGCTCAAGCGTCTCGCGGACTTCGTCGTGCTGGCGGGTCAGGAATTCGTTGCGGTTCATAGGAGTGGTTAAGATCGGACTTCAGCGCCGAATTCTTTTTTGAGTTTGGCACGGAGCGTTTCGAGCACGCCGTCGACCTCTTCGGCCTTGAGCGTGCGGTCGGAGGCGCCGAATTCAAGATGATAGGCCATACTCTTCTTTCCTTCTCCGAGATTCTTCCCTTCGTAGACGTCGAAGAGTTCGACGGAAGTGATCATCGGATCGGCGGCGGAGAGCGTGGCCGCGATGGCGGCGTGCTCGGCGTGGCGCTCGACGACGAATGCGAGATCGCGCTTCACGCGCGGGAACTCGGGAATCGGCGTGTAGAACTTGGCGGCGGAAGCATACGCGCAAAGCTTCGAAAAATCAAGACTGACGGCGGCGACGCGGCGCTCGATGCCGAATTTTTTGAGTAACTCCGGATGAAATTCGCCGAATCCTCCGAGCATCTCGCCGCCCAGATTGACGGTCGCGCTGCGGCCCGGGTGCCAGACGTCTGATCCTTCGCCACGGACGATCTCCACACCGCGCACGCCGAACTCCTCAAGCAACGCTTCAAGCGCGCCCTTGATAATGAAGACGTCACGGCCGTCCTCATGACGGCTCCAGGCGGCCATGACGAGGCGCGGCATCTCCATCGGCAGATCGCCTTCGCGAGGCACGTAGATATTGGCGAGTTCGAACGCGCGGCCTTCCACAGCTTCTTCCTGATTTTCCGCGACGACCTTGAGCAGACTGCCGATCAAGCGGTCGCGCATGAATTCGAATTCTTCGGAGAGCGGGTTCGAGATGCGCAGCATGTTCTGAAGCCCGCAATTCGATTTTTCGGCCAGGTCCTTCGAAATGAAGGAGTAGGTCATGAGCTCGGTGAAACCCCAGTCCTTCAAATGACGTTTGGCTTTGTCTTCCCACGCGAGGGTCTTGTCCGATTCGACGATCGGAAGCTCGCCTTCCGGCATGACCGAAGGCAGATTGCCGTAGCCGTAGACGCGCGCAACTTCCTCGACGAGATCGCGCTCGCTTTCGATGTCGTGATCGCGCCAATGTGGCACTTCGACTTTCCACTGTTCGCCGGATCCTTTCACGTTGAATTTCAAAGCGGTCAGGATCTTTTTCATCCTGGCGGCAGGAATATCGACGCCGATCAGTTCGGCGGCGCGCTCCGGGCGGAACGGGAAGACGCACGGCTTGTAGGCGCCTGCACGAACGTCGATGATCTTGGAGGCAACTTCGGCGCCGGCGAGTTCGATCGCCAATTCGGCCGCGCGAGCGAGCGCGACGGATGTCGATTCGGGCGACAAGCCCTTTTCATAGAGCTGCGAAGAGTCGGAATGCAGGTTGAGCGCACGAGCGGTGCGGCGGACAGAAACGTGGTCGAAAGCAGCCGATTCGAAGACGATCGTCGTCGTCCGATCGGTCGTGCCGGATTCCTCGCCACCCATGACGCCGGCCACAGCGACGGGGTGTTCCGCGTCGGCGATCACGAGCTGCCCAGCCTTCAGCGTATAGGCGTTGCCGTCGAGCGCTTTCATCTTTTCCCCCGCTTCGGCTTCGCGCACGACGATCTTATGCCCGTTCAATTTTTCATAATCAAAGACGTGCATCGGCTGACCGAGTTCCAAACGGACGAAGTTGGTGATATCGACCAGGTTGTTGATCGAGCGGACGCCGGCGGAAGCGAGGCGTTCTTTCATCCAGGCCGGGCTCGGTCCGACTTTGACGTTGCGCATGACGAGCGCCTGGTAACGCGGGCAGAGTTTTTTCGATGCGACGCTGACTGCGAGCGGCAGTGTTTTTGCGCCGATGCGCATTTTCGGAGGTTTGGCGGACTTGGAAAGCATCGGCGCATCCAGGATCGCGGAAGCTTCGAGGGCCATGCCGATCATAGAAAACGCATCGGGGCGGTTGGAGGTGACTTCAACATCGAAGATCACGTCATCCATTTTCAACGCCTCCGCGAGCGACGTGCCGGGTTTCAATTTCAAATGCGTGAGATCAACGATCTCTTTTTCGTCTTTCTTGGGAAAACGGTCCAACAGGCCGATTTCGTCGGCGCCGCAGATCATGCCGTATGAATTCACGCCGCGGAGCGCCGCTTCTTTGATTTCGACTGGCTCCCCTTCTCCGTGCCACTTCACCCAGGAACCGGGCAGCGCGACGGCCACGAGCTGGCCTTCCGACAAATTGGAGCCGCCGCAGACGACGTCTTTCGTCATTGATCCGAGATCGGTCTCGACAACGCGCAACTTGTCCGCGTTCGGATGCGGCTTCACGCTCACGATTTTTCCGACCACGACCTTCTCGAGCATCGCGCCTTGCGGATAGATGCGCTCGACGGACGGTCCGGACAGCGAAATCCGCGCCGCGAATTCCTGCGGCGTCAGCTTTAACTTCACGTACTCTTTCAACCAGTCGTAGGAAACCAGCAGGTTCATACTATTTCACGTTCACCAAAACGATCGCGGCGACCGCGCAACCGATGCCGACCCAATTCCACCACATCAGCTTGTCATGGAAGACGATGACGCCGGCGATGGCGGCGAAGACCACACCACAGACGGAGAGCAGGATGATGGCGCGGGAGAGATCGATTTTCGAGAGGCCGTACATTTGAAAGACGAAGCCGGTCGCGGAAATCAAAAACGTGAACGCGAAAGCGGGATTGATAAACGTGCGGAACGAGAAGCCGAGGCCGCCAAGCGCCTTTTTCTGATAGACATCAGCGACCGTGTAGAATACCTGCGCGACGAGAATGGCGAGAAAACCCAGCATATTAGAACTGTTGGAGGAATCGGAAGTCGTTGCGGTAGAGCCGACGGATGTCGTCGATCATCATGCCTTCGCGCATCATCATGGTGCGCTCGACGCCCCAACCGAACGCGAAGCCGCTCCACTTTTCGGGATCGACGCCGCCGGCCTTGAGGACGTTCGGGTGCACCATGCCGGCGCCGCCGAGCTCGACCCAGCCGTCCTTGCAAATACGGCATTTCGTTTCGCCGATCTTGCCGGTTCCGCCGCAGAGGCCGCAGGAGATGTCGATTTCAAAAGAGGGTTCGGTGAAACGGAAATGGAAGGGGCGCAAGCGTGTTTTGCGCGTCGGGCCGAAAAATTCGCGCGCGAAGTGGTCGAGCACGCCTTTCAAATGCGTGACCGAAACGTTTTTATCGATCATCAAACCTTCGAACTGATAAAACATCGGGACATGCGTCACGTCGCTTTGGCGACGGTATGTTTTTGAGATGCTGATCATGCGGATCGGCAGTTTTCCCTTCTGCATCTCGCGCACCTGGCCGGACGAGGTGTGCGGCGTCAGCACCATCTTGCCGAGCTTGGGATGTTCCGGCGCGTCGATGAAAAATGTTTCCCATTCATCGCGGGCGGGGTGGTCCTTCGGCATGTTGAGCGCTTCGAAGGCGTACCAATCCCATTCGACTTCGGGATAGCGCACGCGCGTGAAGCCAATCTTCGCGAAAATATCCGTAATCGAAGCGACGGCGTCGGTCACAAGATGAAGATGTCCTTTCGGCGGGCGCGTGCCGGGCGCGGTGAGATCGATCCATTCCGACGTCGCGAGCTTGCCGAGTTTTTCGGATTCGAGTTCCCGCTTGCGTTCGGCGAGCGCACGTTCGATCGCGATCTTCACTTCATTCGCGAGCTGCCCCATGAGCGGACGCTCGTGCGAAGCCAAGCCGGCCATGCCTTGCATGAGCGCGGCCATCTCACCCTTGCGTCCGAGATATTTGATCTCAACCGCTTCCAAATCCGCCGCATCTTTGGCGTCGCGGAAGGCGGCGGTCGCTTCGGTTTGGAGCCGTTCGAGATGCTCTTTCATACGGCTACTTTAAGGGAAACCCGTGGATTTGTCACCTGGGAGAGTGCCGCGCATTGGCGGCGGATCCTCGGGCCCGACCAGGCCTCCGTGCGCTGGCGCCGGGAAGAGGTATGTCCTTGTTTTGAACGGACGCTGCGCGCACGAAGGCCTGGCCGAACCCGCAGTGCCTTACAATGTATAAATAACTGGCTTAAGCCAGTTATTTTTTTGAGGGCTGAGCGCCAGCGAAGCCCGGAAGTGCGGGTGGCACCGCAGGCGGTCG